>WRNV01000037.1 GCA_009776445.1 Oscillospiraceae bacterium
AGATCGAACGCATCCTTTCTATCACCGCGCCATAATATGCTGTCGAAGCGGAGAGTGCCATCTTGACGCGACGCGCTCCATCCTTCGCCGCTATAATAGTCGAAAACTGCCCCTTTGAGCAGGACAGGGCGTGGCGACCGCACCATCAGAAACAATTCATCAGACAGCGCAACAGGTCCTCCCAGCCTTCCAGTTTCCGTTCCATAGCCCGCCGAAGCCAGGCTGAAACGCGCGCCTGTACCAGGGAATTCGTTATATCTCCCCCTAAATAACGTGCTGATATCCTCCATCCAGTTGCTGAGCATATTTGATTTCCAAGTAGCTGTATCGGCAGGCGTGATCCACATTGAGAAGAGGATTGCCAACGCCGCCACTGGTACAGCGGCAGCTTGCATCCCCGCCCTCGAAAGTTTCGCGTTCCCTATCTTCACGCTATCCGCACCGCCTTGTTTTTCGAAACTGGGGCTGCCAAGCTTTTCGATGTGTTTGGCATAAACCCTTGGCAGCAGCAATATAAGCCCGGCGGCGCTAAGGCAAACGGTAGCCGACAAATCCGCCCGCGTGAATATAGCCACAAGTATTACAGCGCTTACCTGCAGTGATGCAAAAACAGGAAAGTAAAAAAGCCGACGAATCATCGCAAAGATCAGCGCCGTTATCGCAAGCGCGGCTATATAAAAAATTAATGTCGTATAACCTGATTCAGTCGCAACATGTATATATGGCGCGCCGGTAATTATCCAACGGGCGAACCCGCGCAAGTACGATATGCCTCCGGTCAAATCTCCAGCAAGGACGCGAGATGCTAACCAGACCGCTGTTAACGCTATAGCGGCGCAAGGAGATAGCCACCATCGCCGGCTGAGAAGGCATACAATCACCACAGAAGCGGCGCAAACCGATAAACATGTTACCAGACTTCCATCAAGCTCTGTGGCAGCCAGCATTGCCGCGAGCAAACCCGCCGCTAGAGGTACGCACGATGCCGCGTCCATGAGCAGTTCACTGCCCAGTATCCGCGCAAAAACGCTGGGTTTTAAACCCGTTTCCAGGCTGACGCCGCACTTGATTTCCTCCAGTTTTGGACGATGTTTTTCTTTCATAACGTCGCGCTCAAGTGTCCATGCAGCGCCTCCGACACATCGTCTCCAACCATGATTTTCGTTATTTGGACGCCAGGCGCCGAAAGCCATCCCGAATCAGTGGCCATGTTCGACGACACTCTATATCCAATTGCGATCAATTTTATATCTGGCAGCTTTGTTTTCATTTCCGATATAGATTCAACTATATCTCCATCTCCACTCCCGCGCGCTGAGATAATATAGGCGGTTCGCGCATCGAAAAACTGCCTCGCTGTAAATTTGGATGATCTTTCAAAACCTCCGTCTACCGTCTGGAATTCGAGTTCCGCAAGCCTATCATAGAGCTTTTCAAAATCTCCAGTCTTTTCTAGCACAAGTGCTGAATCTAGACCTGAGTCAATATAAACCGCGTGGTATCCGCTTTTTATGCTGTATTGGGCTATCGCGGCGGCGCATTGACAAACAAGGTCGCCCAGATATAGCCCTTCTTCTTCACTTTCGTACGCAGCTACAGTGTCAAGCACGATCAGAACCGACCTTTCCAGAGGCGTGTCATAAGTCCTTACATACCATTCACGTCGACGCGCTGAAACAGCCCTATGCACTCTCTTTAGCGGATCGCCAGGCCTGTATGGGCGAAGGCCGGAGTATGATTCTCCCTGCTCCGCGCGCCACATGCCGGCGCTGCCGATGTGTTCGCAATCGCTGTCGCGCGCCTGTAAAGCGCCGAGGTCGGTCAATTGAGGATATACCTTGAGTTCCATACGGCGGTAGTACGGCAGTTCGGCCATATTGAAAATGTTTTTTACAAGCCCGAAACTGTCGTTTATCTCAAGCGTCGTAATGCCTACGCTGTGGACGCCACGGTAAGGGCATTGTAACGGCGTCTCGAAAATAACGCTATTGCCGGGCGGTAGGCTAAATCTTTCACGGGCTATTTGAGAGCGCGCGACAAGGACCATCGTTATGCGCATGAGCGGGAACGGAAACGGTTTATCGTTGGTTATTGAAACGCGCATGTAAGTCCGCTCCCCCTTGACGCAGGTTTTCTTTTCAAGCTCCTGCAAATAGCAAAACGACCGCGCGATCCAGACGTTGAGGCAAAGCGAGAATAGCGGAACAAAGCACATAATGAGTAGCAACAGAAAAAACTCCCGGCGGCCCGTGACTCGCCCCGCGATCCAGAACGCTGCTATTAGACAGTACCAACAATGCCTTAACGTCTTCATGCGCCGTTTACCACCGGAATTTTTACCGAACGCACAATGTCGTTTACTATTTCCGAAGTGTCCCGCGCGTGTACCCGGGCGTTTTGCGAAAGCCGGTGGCACAGCGTATGGCCCGCCATCTCCCGCACATCATCCGGAAGCACGTAGTCGCGTCCTTTCATCATGGCACGCCCCATCGACGCTCGCATGAGCGCAATAGCGCCTCGCGGGCTTATCCCAAGCGCTATGTCCGCGTTCTCCCTTGTTTTTTGCGCTATGTCTACTATATAGTTAACGACAGGCGCCGCGCAAACGACTGCGTTAAGCATCTTTTGCATAGCCAGCACATCTTGCGCAGTTGCGACTGGCGGGATTTTTACGGTTATGCCGCCCTTCTGGCTACGCTCAAGGATCGCCGCTTCTTCGCGCTTGTTTGGATACCCCATGCTGATCCTCATCAGAAACCGGTCGAGCTGCGCTTCCGGGAGAGGATATGTCCCGGCTTGTTCGACCGGGTTTTGAGTCGCGCACACTATAAACGGTTTTGGCAACTCACACGTCACCCCGTCAACTGTGGCAACCCCTTCCTGCATAGCCTGCAGCAGCGCGGATTGCGTCTTTGGGCTTGTGCGGTTGAGTTCATCAGCCAGCAGCACGTTGCACATGATCGCGCCTGGGGCGAAACGTTCTTCCCCCGTGACAGGGTTAATAACTGTAAACCCCGTTATATCGGAGGGAAGAACGTCAGGCGTAAACTGTATGCGATGAAACGAGCAGTCCACCGAAGACGCCAAAGCGGACACTATTGTGGTTTTGCCCATACCGGGAACATCCTCTATCAGCGCGTGGCCTCCGCAAGCGAGGCAAATCAGCAGCAGTTCTATGGTTTCGTCCTTACCGACGATCACAGACGAGATATTGGATTTTATGGCGGATATGGTTTGAGAACAGTTCATATCGCCCGTCTTTCTTTTTACTTTTACTTTTACTATTTCTGCTAGCGCTGGCGCTTATCCTTTTACGCTGCCGCCCGTAACACCTTCGACATAGTTCTTTTGCATGATCAAAAACAGTACGGAAATAGGAATTGACACCAAAACGGCGCCTGCGCAGAAGGCTGTATACCATTGGTGGACGTTTTCCCGCTCTAGCATCCTGAAAAGTCCGAGCGCTATAGTATAGTTGCTATAATTGTCTTTCATTATTACGCTAGCTACGATAAAATCTACCCAAGGAGCAATAAACGATGTAAGCACTGTGTACGTTATAACCGGTCGAGATAGCGGCATGATTATTTTCGTAAATGTCTGCCACTTCGTGCAGCCGTCCAGATAGGCGGATTCATCAAGAGCCGCCGGTATAGTGTCAAAAAAACCTTTCATGATATAGTAGCTTAGCCCCGCGCCGCCTGAATAAACAAGCACCAAGGCAACCAACGATTGGTCGAGTCCCAGAAGCTTCACTAAATGGTAGACAGCTATTATACTCATAAACCCGGGGAACATGCCCAGAACAAGCACAACGTTCATCAGTGCACGTCGTATTTTAAAACGGAGGCGGGAAAAGGTGTACGACGTGAAAAGAACGAAAATCGTGGATATCGCGCAACTGAAGATCGCTACCACAAACGTGTTTAAAAACCACTTGGGATAATTGAACAGCCCAGTGTCTGTGAATAACCTGGTGTAATTGCCCATCGTCCACTGCCGCGGTATAATGTACCCGTCCAGCCAGGCGCCAGATTCCCCGCGGAAGGATGTGATGACCAGATAGACTATAGGGATGAGCCAGATGACCGACAGCAGCCCTAGTACTGTGTAGACAGTAATATTCGAAACGAGCTTTCTCGTTTTCATACTCTTGATCATCTGAATGTCTCCTCCTTTTTGGATGAGGCCGTGATGTTGAATGTTATAAGGGCGATAAACGCGCTGACTATGAACGTGAGTATCCCAATGACGCTAGCCAAGTTGAAATCCCCGTGGGTTACAGTCAGCTTGTAAAGCCATGTAACAAGCAAGTCGGTTTTACCAGAATTGTAATAGTCGGTGGAGGAGGGGCCTCCAGCCGTCAGAAAGTATATGGCGTTAAAATTATTGATGTTGCCTATAAATTGCGTGATCAGATAAGGCGCGGTGACGATCAACATGTAGGGCAACGTGATCGACCGAAACTGCCGTACCGGCGCCGCGCCGTCTATACGCGCGGCTTCATACAGGTCAGCCGGAATGTTCATCAGTATGCCCGAGGTAATCAGCATTGTATACGGAATGCCGATCCAAAGATTGACGATAATGACCGTAATCCGCGCTATCAAAGGATCTCTGAGGAACGGTACTGGAGCGATTCCAAGATTTTGCAGTATCGTGTTGATCGGCCCCATATCCCCCAACAACTGCCGCATGAACAAAAGCGTCACAAACGCGGGGACGGCTATGGCGATAACAAAACATGTGCGCCATAAAGATTTGAACCGGATCCCCGCCTTGTTTATCATCAGGGAAACAACCATACCAAAAACGTAGTTGAGGAAGGTCGCGAACACTGCCCATATGAGAGTCCAACCCAATATGCGCATAAATGTGTTCCCCATGACTCCCTTCATATTGAAGACATTGGAGAAGTTTTCCATCCCAACCCATGTAAACAGGTTGCCTGGTGGCTGGTGGTACCGGTCGAAGTTCGTGAAAGCCAGCAAGACCATGAAGACAATCGGCAGCACGGTGAACGCGATTACACCGATCGCCGGAGTTGAAAGCATAGTTGCGTGCATATTCTTGTCAAATAGGTTCCGTATGTCTTGCGCGATGTTGGTAGGATGTCTGCCGCGTTCGATGTCGACTTGAGCCGCATACGAAGATTTGATAGCGGTCATGTGGATTATTAAACCAAACGCTAACACGGCGACGGCAAATATTGAGTATAAAAGTATTTGGAGCGAATTGTCTCCAGGTACATTTACGGAAATCTGGAACACCGGATCGATCTCGCTGCGCATAACCTGGGTTCCCAGCGTGGCGAAGTCCTTTATATATTGCCAGCCGAAAGATAAGAAAATAAACCAAGTCAACGCCTGATACGCGAGGAAAACAAGCCCTTTTGCGATCTGCCCGTAAACGAGATTGCCAAAACCAGATATCAAAATCGTGGCCTTTGTGCGCCAGCATCCGTGGACAAGGGCATTCATGATTGTTATTTCATGCTTGTCCCCACACTTTTTTTGCTCGGCTGCCAAGCTGGATCCACCCCCTTCTATTAATCAAGCAAAGTTTTTTACGATTGGATTTGCGCAACCATATTGTCAAGAAGCGCTTGAATGTCGCCGCCGTCCTGATTGACCATCGCGGTTCCGAACGCGCCAGCAGGCGGCCAGAAGCTGGCAAGTACATCGTTTTGCGACGTTGCGTAAGCCGATTGCGCGGCTAGCGCGGCAAGCGCCGTGTTTTCGATGACTGCCGGATTGGAAGCGGCGTTCGTGTTGGATGGACCCATGGCGCGAGCGCTAAAGCGGATAAGCTGGTTTTCTTCGTTGGTCACGAAATCGGCAAAGTCCATCGCGATGACCAGTTTTTCAACTTCAGTGATCATGGAGTTTATCCCAGCTAGTTTATATCCGCCAAACGAACCCATTTGGACTTGTTTGCCGTCCATCGTGAATGTAGGCAGTTTGCTGGCGCCATAGTTGCTCCCAAGTATTGACGCGATGTCTTCCGCGTTCCACGTGCCTGACACGCCTGCCGAGAGCGTACCGCCGATACCGCCTTTGAGTACGTCGTCCTCACCATTGATATACGCAGGGTGTCCAGTGAAAGCATACATAGCTTTCGCAGCTGCTAGCCCGTTGGCGTTATTGAAATCGCATATCTGCTTGCCGTCAGCGCTAATCGTCAGCGTACAACCAGCGCCAAGGAAGAAGGACGCGCAATACCAGCCATTGTCGTAAAGGTTCATAAGCACCTTTTTCCCGGCAGCAGCCGAAACTTCCAAAATCCTATCGAGCGATTTTACGTCTTCCTCAGATAGAACCGACTTGTCATAATATAGAAAATAGCCATTGTCAGCGGTCATCGGATAACCGTAGAGTTTTCCGTCGAGTGTAGCTGATCCAACTGATCCTACGCCGTTTCGGGCAATGATATCTTCTTTGTTGCGGGTAACTTCATACAAACCGCCCGCGCTGACAAAGTCGCGCAATTGGTCGTTCGGGAAGAAAAAAACATCAGCAGCGGCAGCGGGATCCTCGCTGTATCTTGCGTACGCATCAGGTTCTCCAACTACTCCAAGCTCTATTGTAACTTTATATTGGGGATTTCCCGCGATGAACTTGTCGGCAAATTCCTGCATTAAAGTCTGATCTTCTTGAGAAGCCCAAACTTTCAATGTATAGACGGTGTCGCTATCAGTCCCTGCATTCCCTACGCTTATATTGCCTGGATCCACTGCGTTTCCTGCCTGGTTGTTTCCTCCCGAGGTATCATCGTCTCCGGCTGCGCAACCTGCCAGGGACAGTATGAACATGAGAACCGTTAATATGGTAACAAGCTTTTTCAACTTAGTATACTCCTTTTCGAAATATTAATAGTTTCTATGGGATTGCTGCTGATATAACTTCAAAAATGAACCTCCCATTCTTCTGACCTCTAATAATTGTCTGCTGATCTCTTGTTGACAACTCCTGACTTCTTACTGCGAAAGACCGCGTTATTGCGTAGTTTTATACAATCGCCTCTTCCGTGTCAGCATCAAACAAGTGAATCTTGTTCATATCCAGTCCCGTTTTGATATTGTCGCCGATCCTTGAAACCGTTGTTGGGGCGACGCGAGCGGTTAACGTAGAATCCCCATATTTTAAATAAAGGTAAACTTCGTTCCCCATCATCTCCCGCACATCAACGGTCGTCTGAATAATAGAGTCGGGGTTTGACTTGATGAAACGTTCGTCGTCGTAAATATCCTCCGGCCTTATTCCCATCTTTACAGCGCGATCGGCATACTGCTTCAACTCTCCTACGGCTTTCTCCGCCGGTATGTATAAACTGTCTCCGTTCACCTCCAAATAGTATCCTTTTTCATCCTTTTTGAGTACCGCGTCCATAAAGTTCATCTGCGGGCTTCCTATAAACCCCGCCACGAAAATGTTGCATGGCGAGTCATAGAGCTTTTGAGGCGTGTCCACTTGTTGAACTACAGCTTCGCTCATGACAACGATCCTATCGCCCATTGTCATGGCTTCAGTTTGGTCGTGAGTAACATAGACGAACGTCGTCTCCAATTGCTTGTGCAACTTTATTAGCTGCGTACGCATGGATGCGCGCAGTTTCGCGTCAAGATTCGACAGGGGCTCATCGAGCAGAAATACCGCCGGATTCCGAACCATTGCCCTCCCTAGTGCGACGCGCTGCCTTTGTCCACCGGATAGAGCCTTCGGCCTCCTTTTGAGCAAATGCTCGATATCAAGTATTTTTGCCGCCGCCATGACGCGCTTGTCGATCTCGCTTTTCGGCATTTTCCGCAGTTCCAAGGCGAACGCCATGTTTTTATACACGGACATATGCGGGTAAAGCGCATAACTTTGAAATACCATCGCAATATCGCGGTCTTTGGGCGGCACATCGTTGACAAGCTTGTCGCCGATATAGAGCTCGCCCTTCGAAATCTCTTCGAGTCCGGCGATCATCCTAAGCGTCGTCGACTTCCCACAACCTGACGGGCCAACTAATACGACAAACTCTTTGTCGGTAATCTCAAGGTTGCAGTCCTTGACCGCAGCCACATTCCCCGGATAAATCTTATAGATATGCCGAATAGAAATGCTTGCCATTTTTTAACCTCCCAATTTTATTGTGATTCTAGTCTGCGATTCACAGCCTCAGGTGTACTGTGTCGCCCGTAAATTTGCGTCATCCTCGCTATTTTTTCCGACAGCCTGCTTGACAGCGCGCCTCTACTCATCCTCCAGCGCCAATTTTGCCCACCGACCGTGGACGGAGTGTTCATACGCGCGCCGCTTCCAAGTCCCAGCCAGTCCTGTATAGGGATTATTGCCAGATTTGAACCCGACTGGAGCGCCAACCGTATCATCCCGTCCGGAATATCTCTTTTACGCCTTGTCCCCATATATTCCAGCACTTGTCGTATACTGGCGCGGGACGCGCCATGACTCCACCCTTTCACCGTATCGTTGTCGTGGGTTCCGGTGTAAACCACTGTATCCGCCGTGTATTTGTATGGGATGTTGTCGTCGGTCGCGTCATTGCCAAAGGCGTATTGGACTATCTTCATGCCCGGGTATCCGCTGTAGTTCAGAAGTTCGCGCACTCCATCGGTATGAAACCCCAAATCCTCCGCAATGATTTTTGCGTCTTTTACGCTGTTTTCTATGATATCGACGAATTCCCTCCCCGGCCCAGGTTTCCAGCGCCCATTCTCCGCTGTCGCGTCTCCGTATGGGATGGCATAGTAGCTTTCCAAGCCTCGGAAATGATCGATACGCATTACATCAAAAAGGTCGAAACTTTTCCGCAGACGCGAAATCCACCAACCATAACCCGATTCCGACATCGCCTCCCAGTCGTACAGCGGGTTTCCCCAAAGCTGCCCTTCTTTCGAAAAGTAATCTGGCGGGCAGCCGGACACTTCGGTTGGCACGTGGTTTTTGTCCAGTTGGAACAAATTTCGATTTCCCCATATATCAGCGCTGTCAAGCGATACGTATATTGGGATATCTCCAATAATCCTCACGCCATTGGCATTCGCGTAAGCGCGTAAGGCGCTCCATTGACGGTCAAATTGGTATTGCGTGAACGCGTGAAACTGAATGTCCTCGTCAAACTCTACTTTTGCCTTGTTTATTGCGTCTTCATTTTTGTTGCGTAACTGCTCATCCCATTCTAACCATCCCCGAAGCCCTTGGGCGGCTTTGATTGCCATATACAACCCGTATTGCTCAAACCACGGGTTACGTCTGATAAAACTGTCAAGTGACGCTATATCCTGAAAGCGCGAAAAAGCTTTCCTCAAAACTGGTTCCCTGTGCATGTATACCATTTTGTAATCCACAAGCTTATCGCTGTTGCCCCAGTTAAGTTCCTCGTATTCTTCGCGCCTGAGTAAACCTTCCTCACGCAATGTGTCGAAGTCTATAAAAAACTGATTACCCGCGAATGCCGAAAAACTCTGATAAGGACTATCTCCCTCCCCCGTTGGGGAAAGCGGGAGCGTCTGCCAGTAGGTTTGTCCAGCATTTCGCAAAAAATCTACCCAATGCCTAGCGTCTTTCCCAAAGTTGCCAATTCCATAGGGCGAAGGTAGGCTACTTACGGGCAACAGCACGCCTGCCGCACGTTTAAAGCTATGCTTGCCTGCTATCATAAGCGCTCCACGACACTGCGGCTAGCCGCCGCTCTGCTCTAATGAATTCACATACTTATTGTAGAATTCAATCGAATAATCAACTTTATTTTCTACTAATATACATCTTTTCTAATATTACACGGTTTTAACCCTAGAGTCAAGCGTAGAGTAAAATTAATTAATTTTGTAATAGACTTTTCACATTTTAATGTAGACTTAGGCGCAGATTTAGCTTATAATGCTGCTTGGATATAGGCTCCGGTTATGCCGCGTTTTGTTTCGCGCGTAAAACCGACTTTGAAAAACTAGTAAGGAGAGATGATAATGTCAAACTTAAAAGGCACAAAAACTGAAAAAAACCTTATGGAAGCGTTCGCTGGCGAGAGCCAAGCGCGCAATAAGTACACATACTTCGCTTCCAGGGCAAAAAAAGATGGCTACGAGCAAATAGCCGCCGTCTTTGAAGAAACCGCCGCAAATGAAAAGGAACACGCCAAAATTTGGTTCAAGCTACTCTGTGGTGGCGAAGTGCCAGGCACAGCGGAAAACCTCAAATCCGCTGCCGCCGGCGAAAACTACGAGTGGACAGATATGTACAAACGCATGGCCGCCGAGGCTCGCGATGAAGGGTTTAGCGACGTCGCGTACCTGTTTGACGCGGTTGCCGCTATTGAGAAAGAACATGAGGGACGATATCTAAAACTGCTCAGCAATGTTGAGGACGGCTCAGTCTTTTCCAAAAATGAAAAATCTGTTTGGATATGCCGCAACTGCGGTCATATCGTAGACAGCATGAACGCCCCGGCAAAATGCCCTATATGCGCACACCCGCAGGCTTACTTCGAACTGCGGTTAATAAACTATTAAAAGGAGAGACACATTATGTGTGGCAAACAACGATTTTTTATCTGCAAGCACTGCGGCAACATCGCGGGCCTAATAAACGACGAAGGCGTTCCTATGATGTGCTGTGGCGACGAAATGACCGAGCTTATACCCAACACAGTCGAAGCAAGCGCGG
The DNA here is from genome assembly GCA_009776445.1 of Oscillospiraceae bacterium. Taxonomy (GTDB): domain Bacteria; phylum Bacillota; class Clostridia; order Oscillospirales; family Oscillospiraceae; genus WRMH01. The sequence continues at coordinate 10,668 of WRNV01000037.1, forward strand.
AAAAACACCTGCCTGAAATAATCCTGTCAGGCGACACCCTAAGCGTAAAGGTAGGCAGCGTTCCGCACCCTATGGAGGAAGCTCACCACATTGCCTTTATTTATGTGGAAACCGAACGGGGTGGCCAGCGCAAATGCCTAAAGGTAGGAGAAGAGCCAACACAGACTTTTTGCTTTTCGAATGATAAACCGGTAGCTGTTTACGCTTATTGCAATCTGCACGGCTTGTGGAAAACAGAAGTGAAATAGACGCCGACATATACATGCGTCACGCGCGGGAGCAGTAAAGTGGATTTCTTTGGGCGACGGTAAATGACCGTCGCCCTTATTATAGCCTTGTTATAATTTCATCCTTTTCAGTCTAAGCACATTAAGCAACAACGATACATCTGAAAAACACATAGCCGCAGCTGCAATCATTGGATTTAGCAACCCCAGCGCCGCAATGGGGATTCCTAATGTGTTATAGCAGAAAGCCCAAAATAGGTTTTGCTTAATGTTTCTTATGGTTTTTCGGCTTAGAGTGACGACGGTAGGTACATCCATCAGATCAGAATGGATAAGGATAATGTCGGCCGATTCTATTGCCACATCAGTACCGGAGCCGATTGCGATACCGATGTCGGCTTGAGCCAGCGCGGGAGCGTCATTGATGCCATCGCCTACCATTGCCACTATACGGCCTTCTGCCTGCAATTCTTTGACCGCGTTTGCTTTATCTTGCGGCATCACTTCGGCAAGCACTCTATCAATTCCCACTAGCCTTGCAATATTTTCGGCTGTTTCATTGTTGTCTCCGGTGATGATGACAGTTTCAATTCCCATGCCTTTGAGTCTGCTTATTGCCGTTTTGCTTGAATTTCTTGGCTTATCGGAAACCACGATCCGCCCTGCGTATATTCCGTCAATCAAGACTCTACTCCCGCGTGTGATCTCAACTTTTTTGCCTTCAATGAAGCCTTCCACTCCTTGGCCGATAATCGCTTTAAATTGGGTAGCGTCTAAATATACACCCGTGTAATACTCGCAAATCGCTTTTGCTATGGGGTGTTCGGAATAACGCTCCAAAGACGCTGCCAACTGCAACACATCGCCCTCAACCGATATAACTTCCGGCTTGCCTTCGGTAATGGTACCCGTTTTATCAAATATTATAGTATTGATCTTATGCGCAGTTTCAAGCGCCACACCACTTTTTATCAAAATGCCGTTTTCGGCGCCTTTGCCCGTTCCGACCATTACTGCTGTGGGCGTCGCGAGTCCTAAAGCGCATGGGCAGGCAATCACAAGAACAGAAATAAAATTTGTTAACGCGAGCGCTGTGTTCCCATTGCTTACAAACAACCATATGATCCCACTCAGGAGCGCGACGACACACACCACTGGAACGAAATACCCTGACACAATATCAGCCAGTCTTGCAATAGGCGCTTTACTGCCTTGCGCGTCTTCCACCAACTTGATAATATGCGCGAGAACAGTGTCGCTTCCGATTTTTTCCGCCTTAAACTGGATCGTCCCGGTAGTGTTGAGTGTGGCTGTATACACAGGGTCTCCAGCTTTTTTGTCCGCCGGGACGCTTTCACCTGTCAGCATAGATTCATTGATGGAGGTGTATCCGTCAATAACCGTGCCATCCACAGGGATTTTCGCTCCAGGTTTGACTATTATGACGTCTCCAATCTCCACTTCTTCAATAGGAATTTCATGTTCTGCTCCATCTTTCATAATTAAGACGGTTTTTGGCGCGAGGCCCATGAGTTTCTTTATAGCTTCGCCAGTTTTCCCTTTTGCGACCGTTTCCAACGTTTCGCCGAGCAGGATCAATGCGATGATCACAGCCGCAGATTCAAAATACAGTGATTCCACCGCCTCAAAATGCCCTGCCGCGATTTGCAATACATTGTAAACGCTATACAGCATGGCAGCGGTCGTGGAGATAGCGATCAGCGAATCCATGTTGGGAGTCCGTTTCCAAAGCGATTTATAACCAACGGTATAAAACTTATAGCCTACTCCGATCACTGGGAGGGTTAGTAGCAATTCTAATAAAGCGTAAGCCATTGGATTGTTGCTCATCATATGATGGAGCTCGTTTGAAAACGGCAACCACGCGAATTTTATCATTGGCGCCATCGCGATATAGAGCAGGGGCAAGGCAAAAGCGGAGGCAACGGCGAATTTTGCCCAAAGCTTTTTTATCCACTTTTCTTTTCGCTCACTATTCGCGTCCGTCACATCTTCGCTATCGGTCCCCAAAGCCTTATACCCTGCTTTTTCAATTGCCGCTCGAATAGTTGGCAGTCGCGTGGTTTGAGGTTTATAGGTTACAGTTGCCCTTTCAGTCGCCAGGTTAACCGAAACGCTGACCACACCATCAAGTCCCTCTATCGCTTTCTCGACGTTCCGGGCGCATGAGGCACAGTTCATTCCGCCAATTGGTATTGTGACATTTCTGCTGTTGGTCTTTTCCGCTGTCTCTTGATCATTTTTGCCGATAGCTGCTTTATTGTGCGGCTGGTTATCCATTATGTTAACAATCCTTTCCCGCTAAATTTCGGCATGGGAGTTACTTTATGTAGATTCATTTTATGGAGCTGGTCGATTCTATCTTTTGTTATAGTAACATCACAAATACCCTCACGAATATACTTATCCAGGACTTCATAAGTAAATCCTAAATTTTCTTCGTCGGTTTTATCACAAAGGCCATCCGCAGGAACTTTATCTATGAACTTCGACGCAAGCCCAAGCTCGCGCCCGACAGCTTTTATCTCGGCGACGGTCATGTCAGACAGCGGGCTGAAGTCACCAGCCGAGTCGCCAAATTTCGTCGCGTAGCCGACCCAATCCTCACTGAGATTGCTGGTGTTGGCGACCATGCCGCCAACAATGCCAGAAACGGCATAAAGCGTCGCCATACGAATCCGCGCGGGCGTGTTAAATGTCGCAACACTGTTGAGTGTCAGCCTGGTTGCTGTTATCGCGTCATACAACGCCTGCGTCGGCTTGTCAATATTGACCTCTATATATTCAATGTCAAGGACTTTACAAAGGTCAAACGCAATATCAATGTCGTGTTGTTCACCACACGGCATAAGAACGCCCAAAACGCGATTTTTGCCCAGCGCCTCGACGCACAACGCGGCAACTATGGAACTGTCCTTGCCGCCGCTGATGCCGATTATTGCCTTTGTTTCAGGTGAGCCATTGTTTTGAAAAAAGTCCGCTATCCACTTTGTCATCTGTTGTTTTGCCTGTTTTGCGTCAAACACATTATCCGCCCCGCTTCAACGTATGGATCAACATTTTTTATGCCGATATGTTACTACATTTAAACAAAAAACACAAGCAGCCAATGTCAGGTTACAGATTTCACACAGTATCACCCCCCGACTTTGCGAGCGTAGCGACGCAATCCATGCGCCGATTGTCTGGTTTCCGGATGGATTGCCGCGTCGCAAGCTCCTCGCAATGACGGAATTGTGTAGTTTCGTAGTCGGTTCTCGGATGCCCATTGAACTGTAACGTACAAAACAGTCTGTCTAGTCCCAGTATTTTGACTCCTGACTTCTGAATTCTGACACCGCACTTTGGGTTGTAGGCAAAGTCCGCTATATGACATATGACTTTAAATCAGCCATGCTGGAACAAACCAGTTTTTGTTATCCGCCGGTAGTAAGTCATTTGCCATGCATATCACAGCGCCGCCGCCTATTTCGGTTTTGTACTGTTCCAAATCACCAAACCGCTCCGGATCGGCCACGGGGTTAAGGACTTTGAAGGTTTTCACAACCTCCGTACCGGGGGACGCCGCTTTCTTAACTTCGATGGGATACAGCGTACCGCTTTCGTAAATAATGATGTCAACCTCACGCTTTTCCTTGTCGCGGTAATAAAAGAGCGGCGCTTCCTTTCCAGCGTTCAGATAACTTTTGTATATTTCTGAAAATACCCAGCTTTCAAAGAACGCCCCCGACATGGCGCCACGCTCTAATATCTCGGAATTGCCCCATTTGAGAAGGTACGCACAAAGCCCCGTATCAAGGAAGTGCATCAGCGGCATCTTGACTGCGCGCTTTAGTACGTTGTTGTGATATGGCTGTACCAGCGCAATAAGCCCAGACGATACCAAGATGGATAGCCATTTCTTTGCTGTCGGCTGACTGATTCCAGCGTCCTTGGCCAGTTCCTCATAAATGACGGGCTTGGCGGTGCGCGCAGCGACGATAATCATAAAATTGTAGAAAGCGGTCTCATCGGCTACTTGGGACAAAGCCTTTATATCCCTCTGCAAATAAGTGTTTATATAGGANCGGTAAAAATTGGATAAATCGGGCGGGAAATCTTCCTCGTATAANGCCGGGAAAGCGCCGCGAAATATCCGCTCGTAGATTTCGTTGAGCCCTATTTNCCGTACCTGCTTCAACCGCGACAGCAGCCGTTCGGGAGATGTATTGAAAGGCTCAGAGGGTTGGGCGTCGATTTCGCTGCCGGACAAACCCAACAACTGGACAATGCCGACCCTGCCGGCGAGGGATTCGCTGACATTTTTCATCATGTGGAACGCCTGTGAGCCGGTCAGCCAATACTCGCCCTTCTTCCCGGACTTGTCAACATTCATTTTGATGTAGGGAAGAATCTGCGGGGCGTATTGGATTTCATCAATCAGCACAGGCGGCGTGAACCGCTGCATGAATAGCGCGGGATCACTTAGTGCCATATTGCGGATATCCGGATCGTCAAGCGAAACATAACGGCGGGTTTCATCCGCCAGTTGTTTCAGCATAGTGGTTTTCCCTACCTGGCGCGGGCCGGTAACAAGCAAAACGGGGAAGGTTTTAGATATCTTCAAAACCGATTCCTCAATGGCGCGCTTTATATACAAAGTAANTCAACTCCTGACTATTTCAAACTGTTATTTTAGTATAGTCGTTTTCTTTGCTTTGTCAAGAGTAAATTTCNCAAACAATTGTAACACTCGATGTAAATATAGTGTAATTATTGCCAATATGTCCTTGCATATTTCGTGATAAATGGTACAATACTTTATATCAATAAATGAATGCGAGGCTAAAACAATGGTACGTGCCGCCATGAACGATTTGCGTCAATGGAAAAACAGCAAGCATAGAACGCCGCTGATTATCAGAGGCGCTCGTCAGGTCGGAAAAACTTGGTTAATGAAAGAATTTGGCCGAACATCTTATCAGCATACTGTCTACATCAACTTTGACAATAACAAACGAATGGAGGAATTATTCTCTGTTGACTTTAATGTAGAACGTCTAATCACAGGCTTGGAACTCAACGAAGGGCGAAAAATAGATCCGGAAAACACGTTGTTGATATTTGATGAGATACAGGAGGTTCCAAAAGCCTTAACCTNTCTTAANTATTTCAATGAGGACGCCCCNCAGTATCATATCATTTGNGCCGGAAGCCTACTTGGTGTGGCATTACATCCAGGCACATCTTTTCCCGTTGGAAAGGTTGGTTTTCTTGATCTTTATCCGTTATCCTTTTTCGAGTTTATGGAGGCGCTGGGTAAAGGGAGGTTTGCGCAGGCGCTTATAAACAACGATTTTGATATGGCTCGCGCTTTCCAGTATGAATATATAGACCTCTTGAAGCATTATTATTATATTGGAGGTATGCCGGAAGCTGTATTGCGTTTTTCCGAAAACAAGGATTGGGTTGAGGTGCGCGAAGTGCAGGAGCGCATTCTGGCTGCGTATGAACAGGATTTTTCAAAGCACGCGCCCAGCGCGGTTGTTCCTCGAATCCGTATGCTGTGGAACAGCATACCCACACAGCTTGCGAGAGAAAACAAAAAATTCGTCTATGGATTGATACGGGAAGGAGCAAGGGCGAGAGAATATGAGCTTGCCTTGCTGTGGCTCTGTGATTGTGGTTTAGTTTATAAGGTTCACCGCGCGAACTCACCTCAAATCCCGCCCCAGTCCTACATTGACTTATCCGCATTTAAGCTGTTTGTTGTAGATGTAGGGCTACTGTCCTGCATGGCTGGATTGCGTCAGGATATATTGCTTGACGGTAACGCGCTATTTATAGAGTTTAAAGGCGCCTTGAGCGAGCAATATGTTCTCCAACAACTAAAGCCCCAAAAATGTCTTAGCGCGTTTTATTGGACAAACGAACGGAACACTTCAGAGATCGATTTCCTTGTGAGTGACGGGCATTTCGTGATACCGCTCGAAGTTAAGGCAGAGGTCAATCTGCAATCAAAAAGTCTAAAAGCCTATAGGGATAAATTCTCTCCACCAATGTCCGTAAGAACTGCTATGACTGACTACAAAAAAGATGACTGGCTGCTAAATCTACCTTTGTACGCGATAGGGACGCTATCTAAGCAAATATCAGACATACGCTGATCATACCTTGACTATCCCGCGACATGGTAAAGCTTGCATTGACGCCAGCATTCCGACAGATTAAAAGCAACACAGAGTATTTGAGCAAACAAGTACGTGTCGCAGCCAACGACGCGATTTTTTCTTTTGTTTTCTTAGGGGCGTACTTGCGTTAATAATATTTAGGATAAGATAAGAAGATTAAAAGATTTAAGATTGTAGATTTAGCCATAAAGCGGGGCGTACTCCACCCTCAGCATTGCTCACGTGGCTTCCACGCGTGTGGAGGCTGCCTCCAAAGTCGACTCCCGCGGCACGATTAGCAATGATACCAGGAGACCGAAGCCACCACCACCAAGCATCGCAGTTCAATTCAGCGACTCGAGCCCCATCATATGGGAAATATTGCTTTGCCTCATCGATGCTGAGTAGGAACAAAGTGTCCTCCGTGTCGGCACCACCCCGTGTGTCATACTGTTCGTTTTTAGGGTTCACGTTCTCCTTGAGCAAGACCCTTTTTCGCTCCGCAACGGCAAAAATCTGCTCTAAAAGTTGTGGCAACAGTTCTTTTCTAAGAGTGCACGCGTTCCACGTAATCCCTATTAGTTCTTTATGGTAAGGAGCCTTCATCAAGCAGTCCTTCGTGATTAGCAACGTCTTGCCCGGTTGCACATCAAGGATCAGCCATTCCAGAGGTTTACCATTCCAACGGCCTATAGTAGTTGTCTCACCTTTGATGAGTGGGTTCACTGTGGGCTTGGGCGCTTCTGAGGGAAGGTGATTGCGCCCAACACTGGAAACCAACGGCGCGGCGGAATCTGTCACTTTGAGTTGATCCGTATAATCGAAGTATATATACTCCAGAATGTCCGAAACGTAGTGATGCTCACCTTGGGGATACCATATGCAGTGCATGCCCAATTTGTCGCACATAAACTGTCTTCGTTGCTCGAATACATCGTCATTCGCTTTTCCATTCATCTCCAAAATGGCGTAGTGACCGCGCAGATCCCGCTCGCCCAGTAGCTTTACCGTGCGATCCTCATTGAGACCGCATCCGATAAACAGCAGATTGTTCCCACGGAGAATGCCACGGAGACGCTCGATCGACACCGATCCATCAGTGTACAGTTCTTCATATGACTTTTTTGTCATTACCACCTCGTCCGGCGCTGATACGCAACCATGAATTTTGATCAGATAGTGAAGCTTGTTCTTCCGCACGTTTTCAGCTTGCCACTCACTCAGGTGGCGGAGAGTCACTTTTTCGGTAAAATCTTTCTGATCTTTTCGAAACGCCCGTTCGAGGACCTTATCAAAATTTGTCGTGATGACCAAGGATGTCGGGAATAACTCGGGAAGAAACCGTACAGACATTTTTAACAGAGCGTCATCTGTGATTAGATTTTCACTAAACACTTCGACCAACCGATCCCAAAAGGGCGTATCGCGTAATTTGGTTTTGATTCTCTCAGCAGCTTGTTCAAAATGACCGCCTGCGATCTGCTTCATAACCTCTGTAGACTCCTGGCTATTATGATAATAACCAGCCATGATATGCTCCAGCGACGACCCCCAGGAACCGTATATGTCAATAGACATCCCCGCGCCTACGAAAGGGATAATATGATTTTCTTTGATATGCCTGCTCAGTTCTTGCAGTGTCCCGACGTTTCCAAAACGGTTAAATTCTTGATCATTCAAATCCAGCATGTCTCATCCCTCACAAAGCCTTATCATATGCTGCAACTATGCGCTAGCCAGCAACCGGAAGAATTGTATCGCAAACTACCACATAGCGCAAGAATGCAATGGGAATATAACGCAAAAAATCCTTACATAATATAGAAGCGTTCTTTATCACGAAAAAGCAAACACTATGCCATTTGGGATGGTCTTGGCACACGCAATGTCATTGTACTTTTTGATTGAGAGGAACAATAGCGAGAGTCTTACCTAACGGAGCAAGAACCTTTATTACAGTCGATAGTTGAGGGTCTGTACTTCCACGCTCCAATCGCGCAATTACAGGTTGCTTAACCCCGCTTGCGATTTCTAGCTCTTTTTGTGTCATACCGCTCAATTGCCTAGCGTTGATTATTTCTCCCAATAGAGCTATCTTTACGTCTATTGCAGCTCTTTCCTCCGAGGTCAACAGAGTTTCTCTGAGACTATGCCAGTCGTCGCCAACAGGGGAATCGGGCTTATTTTTCATCGTTGTTACAAATCCTTTCAATAAAGTCCTTGAAAATGCTTTTAGCTTTTTGAATTTCCAAAGGAGGAGTTTTTTTCGTTTTTTTCACGAAATGATGAAGCAAGATATACTTATCGCCATCCCAGCCGACGAAGAAAAACCTATCACTTAATGGACGCAGTTCCCATATATCGCCGTCAATATGTTTTACGAACGGTTCACCGACTCTCGTACCGTATTTCCGCAATGCTTCCAAATAGTAGTCGATCTTTCCCAGCTTAACACGACTGTCCTTGTCATCCTTTTCGGCCAAGTCCAACAGATATTTCTTTACGGGCTGATTACCTTGAGCATCTTAATATATCCGTATCGAGTACATGACTATCGCTTCCTCCAACAATAATCAAATAATAACCTGCACGTTAAGTAATGTCAATAACTTTTAAGCATATTTATAGTATAGCTTTTGTCAAGGAAGGGATGTAAATAGCGATAAACGAATTCTCCCAAAAAATCAACGAATTCTCCACTTTAAAAATGCTCTTGTTGGGGCTATGTTATGCAGAGAGCAGAAGGAGTAACGGTGAGAGAAAAACTGGTGGTGAAATCCTGATCGTACCAAGCCGGGTTTAATGATGATGGGTGTAGCAGAAGGTGGTGTTGTTCCTGATCAGGGATTGAAGGAACAGCCAGAAATAAAGTGTATATAAAAGAGGGAATCATGAGTATAGAGGATATATATTCTGAATGGAAAAAGAAACGACTTCCAATTATTAGCGGAATAATATACTGCAACGGAGATATTGACAGCATTGATGCAGATTATATCAAGGTTAATGGGCGATATGAAAGGCTTCTTGTGAACAAGGGAAGAACAAATATTGGCGCGCTATCTCTTGAAAAACCGACATTTGGCTTTTCTTCAATAATAATACACAAAAAAATAACGTGCAATGATCTCAATATTATTGTATATTGTGGTAGCGGTAGTTATGGTGGTGATGGTTTTATTGTCATTGAATCCATTGATTCTAAGACAATAAAATGGATAGCATTTTTTGATGAATCCAATGAGTTCATTAATTGCGAAATAGGAGAAAACAAGATAATTGCTTATAACAACATGGAAGAAAAATGGATATTCGATGTGAATAGACCTTCAGATATGTATGTTATTAATAACAATAATAATAAAATTACAAAGCCAACACAAGAGGTTGTTACAGATATTTAAGCCTTATCTGAAGAAGTTAGTACACCAATGGTTAAAACGTGGAGTAATAACAGTAGTTAGGAGATGTACGAATCTATGAACCAAAAATACGAAACGAAAATTTCAAAGTTTATCAGTTTGGTTTTGCGACATAATCCAGATATAATTAAAATAAAACTAGATGCAAATGGATGGGCGATTACTGACGAGTTGATACAAGGTCTAAATAATCATGGCTATAAAGTCACTGTGGATGATCTTAAGGAAATAGTCTACAATGATGCGAAAGGCAGATATTCATTTTCTAATGACAATACTAAAATACGGGCGAATCAGGGACACAGTATAAAAGTTGATGTTGAATTGGCGGAGTATAAACCGCCGACATATTTGTATCATGGTACTGGCGTGAAAAGTCTATGTGAGATAAAAGAACATGGATTGAGGCCAATGGGACGTTTATATGTACATTTGTCAAAAGACTACAACACAGCAATAGATGTTGGCAAACGACATGGAACGCCCATAGTTTTAAAAATAAAGTCAGCAGAAATGCATAGCAAAGGATTNGTTTTNTATCAATCTGAAAATAACGTTTGGTTAACGAATTCAGTTCCTGTTGAGTATATAGAGTTTCCCGATTCTTCTATAGGAAACAACATTAGGGGAGATGCAGTCATATGAACGAGAAAAACGGTTTGGGTTTTATGATGGCGTTTGTTCTGAAGAACAGCCTAACGTGCGCACGGGTACGAATAGTTACGAATGATTTGTTTAGATATAACTTGAGGAGGTACTCTTATGTCATTAGATATTATTGTTCAATTTGTTGAAAGAAAAATACCCACAGAAGAATTTATTGAGAAACTATACAACAATGAAGAATTAGAGAGGGTTTTATCGGAAAATATTGTTTTATCTCCTTTTACTTACCTTGGGGAGACAGCTTATCTCTATTTACTCAATCAAGATTTGAATACCCCGGGAGGATTGTTAAATTCTCTGAGTGCTTTAGAAGAGTTTTTGCAAAAAAAACATATTGCATTTACAAAGAATAATGAGGCTAGTAAGCTCTACTCTCTTTTGCTAAAAGTGCAGCCAAATTGGATTGACATTCCTAACTGGTATATGAAAAAACTACAAGAAATATCTGATGATAAAAAAGGCAAGGATCTGGAAAGCTTTTTAAAAGAAAAAATAAGACAAGACTTTAGATACTCCAAAAAACCACCTAAATGGTTACAATCGGCTCAGTGGCTATACAGAAAAGAAATACCATTGCTTTTTGTTGGACAAATGGATATTACAGAGATTAGGCACGATACAGCCCAGCTATACATTTTTTACGATGAAATTAATAATGAATTTCACTTTATTGAGCAAACAGCCTAGGCGTATCTGAAGAATTGTTTTTGACAGCATGTCTTATGTTTGACATGACAAACACTAAAACAAAACGTCCAGGGCAGTATTACTCATTTTTATATCAAATTGCGTATTCCGGTCGCATGCGAACAGCAATCGCATAACCATCAAATGAAGGAGGTCTGTATGGTCGAGTATTCAAATCAAAATTATAATGTTATTTTTGCGTGTGACCTAAATGATGAACGCATCCAATTTGAAACTGAATCAAAGGGATGCTTATTTGGTACAGTTATTGAAATCGAGGGTAAGAGTCGATATCAGGTCAATTTTTATAATTCTACAAGATTTAAACAGGATGTAGATGAAGAGCTAAAAAATGATAGCCTATTCTATGAGGAAAATATTGTAATAGTAGAAGAATTTACTAGAGAAAATCTTCTGAATGCCATTAGTTGTATAGTTAACAATAAACTATATGAAAAAATGGTTCCACATTAACATCATAAACGCATTATGATTACTCCTGTGAAACCAATACTTGCGTCACGCGGTGAATAGGGTACACTTAACAAAACCATCCGTTTTGGGGGAATTTTCAATGGAAGTCCAGCATTAGGAGCAACAAAACGAACCTAGGTGCAACACCTAATGTTTATATACTAGTTTATATTTTTATTTTCTTTTCCAATTTCAAAATTCGCGCCAGGCGCGAGCCTTCCGTATGCTCTTTGCGACTGGCAAGCACCTCAAGAAAGGTTTGCGCGTTTTCATTATTCACGCAAATTGCCGCCCTTTCTGCATGTTGAGGCAATTCCCTTGTCCGGCAGGTTATTAAATGTTCCAACAGTATCGGGGTGAGAAAATATGGCGCTGAAATCCAGATTGTATTGAAAACTGATGATACAGAAACGGATCGATTCCTTGTGGTTAAGCACGCTTCGGTCGAAGCTGAGGAAAAAATGCGGAAACTTTATGAGTTGTGTTATGATCGGACGTTGATCTTAACATGACCGTTGGTAATTTTCTTGTTTGGAAACAATTTAATGAGTTCAAAGCCGCTATGTCTGATGGGATATTAGAACCCCGAGAATTATCACTTGTACGATATAGAAAACTTGGCACAAGGAAGAACATTATTGAGCTAGAAAGACATTGAGGAGAAAATGGGAAATAGTTCTACTAATAACGTAAACGAAAAAAGAGATTTGGATATTGACACGCATAGGAGGTATACTGACGAAATTGACAAATTGGGTGATGGCGCTATTATCGCTGGCCAACCGCATGAATACGAACAATTCTTTTGACGATAATGCTATAGTGTGGAATGTAGACAGGCAGAAGTGTTTTGCGGATGCTTATAAGGACAAAACAGCAGAGTTAAACAATGAACAGGGTACAGGTGTTTGCATATGAATAACTTAACTTTATGGAATTGGGAAAAGAAAGAAAGAACAATGCTTCGATATATAAAAGCTGGGGACATATTTTGTTTTCAATACAATGAAAAATTGTATTGCTTTGGACGAATAATCTCAAGATTGAATTTAGGAACACCTGCAGAGATATTTGATTACGTTTCTGATATACCGGTTATATCAAAAGAGGTTATTGACAATGCAAATCGAATGTTCCCACCAATTAATTTAGATATATATACATTGTTTGATAGGAAACTAATGGGAGAGTGGAGAATTATTGGAAGATACGATGATTTCAAGCCGGTAAANATAGANGATGTTAGTTTTACATTTGGTNTAGCGCCCTGTATAAAGATAGATATATATGGGAATGAATCAATTATCACAAAAGAATTGGCGGAAAGAATAATACGTTTTAGCTTTCTGGGTGATACTGAAATTAAGAATTTAGTAAAAGCAAAGATTGAGAAAACTAAACCATATGAAGCGGAGGTTTATGACTTGCTTAAGCATTTGCATTTTGAATATTAAAACACAAAAATCTTTAGCAAAAAAATAAAACGCCATTTAAACGACTGCGGATATGCGATACCTTGGACACCGCTTGCGATTTGTTAAATCATGATTTGACAGTGCAGGGTATGTATTTAATAAAAGAGAGTGATAACATGTCGCTAGATAAAACTATAAGAGAGAATTTAGATGGGAAGTACATCATCATTCATGCCAATCATTTTAACGAGGGTATAGAATATGCCCGTCAAATTCAGATTTCCCAAATTCAACTACGAGGTATATTAGGAAAGGAAAGTATTGAGGTTGATTTCCAAAAGCTGGAAGGTATTTCAGAAACTTTGCGATTCATATCATTTGCTGGGCATATAGAAAACATTGTCAATTTTGAGTGTATTTACTCGCTAAAAAACATTGAAAAAATAGACTTTCAACAAAAACAGTCGTTTACTATTGATATTTCGAAATTCAATAAAATTGTACATTTAGGAAGCGAGTATTGGAAAGGTTTATCTAATGTAGGCCATGCATATTCATTAGAGAGTTTGGTTATTATTAAGCTTCCTAGCATTAACCTCAAATTGGTTTCTGGATTAAAAAAGCTAGAAATACTTCATATATACTCTTCAAAAATAACGACATTAGAGGGAATTGAAGGGCTTCCGATCAAGTATCTATCTCTGGCGATGAATAGACAACTTGAAGACATTAAAGCAATTATGGAGTTATCAGTTTTAGAGCGGTTAAGTATTGAGAAATGCAAAAAAATAGCAGACACCACAATTATTGACTCGTTGCAACATAAAATTAAAGTGGAAATAATTAAATAAACTAAAAGGTTGCTGGTATGGCTAAAACTTGTGTGCGGAACCTGTAACCATTGCGAGTTTTTGGATACCCCACTGAACTGTTATTTTGTAGGTATTTATGGATAAGCACTTAGATTTTTATCAGGTTGACGCGATATTGCAAGTATTAGACAAAGAGTCCTTACAGGAAAAGACGTCAATAATGGAGCATCTTGCCGAGGGCGAGAAAGGAGCGGTGTTTTATGAGAATAGAACAAGCAATTGATACTATTTATAATGGATTGGTTAGTGAGAATTCCGTGCCAGTTAAGCTTCGTACATATAAGAAACTAGATATTGAACAACTCGATCAGGTGCGAAAAGCGTTGGATTTTGCTTTAGAATACTATAAAAACAAGAGTTCTATCCCTAAAAAAATAGCGATTTCTATGGTAGACATTTATGGAGCATTTTCATTTAAAAAAGGTTATTTCGATGATAAAACTTTAATGGAACTTGAAGATATTGGGATTGAATTACAAAAAATAGCATTAAGACTTTTTTCTGGTTAATGTGGTGGTTAGTGTGCTTGTCATCCTGTACGATAGAATGATGAAATGCGAGGGGCTGGGCGTCTTCCACCTAAAGGACAATGTGATATAACTGGTGATAAGTGGAAAAGAAATCGGCTGTCACCCTCCTGTCCTTTGCCGGGACAGAAAAACCACAACAGGGAGGCTGCGCTATAAATGGATTTATGACCTTGTTCAGAGGTAGTCTGATTATCTCTGAACAAGGTCAAGCGTCAACATACAGGCCTATTGGCATATTGCCATTACGCTTTCTAACGGCAACTCTGTACACTCAGCTACTAATTCAGGTTGCAAGCCTTTACCTAGCATTATTTTTGCAGTCTTTGCTTTTTCATCCGTCACACCATCCATGTACGAGCTGTACATTTCCAAATCGTAATCCGCTTGGGCGCGTTCAAGTGATTTTGCCACGGTTCTCTCCTCCTCCGTCAGATTTACGAAATCAATTATCCTGCTTGC
>WRNV01000038.1 GCA_009776445.1 Oscillospiraceae bacterium
ACTTGCTGAGTAAAATGGGCTTTCCACCAAACTGGAAAAAGATATCTTCATATCGTCTGTAGCCGTTAGTGTGCCGGAAACCTGCAAGAGGGCGAACACATTGGTTCGACCCTATGGCACGCGTGGATTATCATTGATCAACCGTTATCAGCCTATGTGAGGAACGTATGTGAACGCTTAAGGGAACTCTTTTGATTATGAAAGAGTTCCCTTTGAGACAGATTTTTAACTTACGACTATTTTTTTATAGCTTATTCGAACACTACTGCTTCAGTTACTGGTATCATGGTCTCGTCAGTCCAGTGGAACACTTTGAGCCGCGCCGTATCCGCCGGGATTACAAAGTCTGAATTGACTCCGGTCAAGTTGCCGCTTGCGTCAATGCTTGCGGCTGCCGTCGCGATTTTCAGCATAACGCCTTTGCTGTTATACGTGGCATTGGATTTCTTTTGAGAATTGTGAATAATTTGTTCTATTTAAAACGCGTCGGTGGTGTAGAACTCACCACCGACGCTAATAATTGCTTTATTGTATATACAAAATCAGGTTATGTGGTTAATGACAAACTATATGTGACAGGTTCATAATAGGCATATCCATTCAGGTTAATACAAATAGTATAGACCTTGCCCGCGTCCATTATGAACGAAATGATAGGCGCGCCAGTAATCTCAGCCCATTGGTGACAAGAAATCCCCATCAAGTTCCCGTCTTCATCGAAAATACTGAAATTTAGCGCGATATCCGTTATTTGATACATGAACAACCAAAGAATATCAAAATCTAACTCAATGTACACTTTTGTTGTTTGATTACTTGAAAACTCATACGCTGTCCCAAATCCATCAGATTGAAACGCGTATCTGTCAATGGATATTGGACTAGCCGCCGGGTCGCCCAACACTTCATCAGCCGCAGCCATTTCAAGAAGTAGGCTATAATATGAGTCAGGTTCAGTACTGACAAAAAACTCAACTTTGACAGTATATAGTTTAACACTTGTCAAGATAATATTTGTTGAGTTATCCACCATTATTTATCGATTAAAAGCTATATCATATATAATGTCTGTTGATTCAATTTCAAAAGAGCATTTATTTCAACTTTTATTTGGCAATAGAAAAGAAAAACAGATGAAAATAACCCCTTCTATTGCAAGGATATATGCAGCACTGCAACTAAACTGTGATTTTTACGATACCACCTTAACAGTTATCAACAAGCTAAAAATACTGTTGCTCGAAAGTCATCACTGAGAGACAAAGGAGTATATGTGTAAAGGAGTATACATGACCAATACTCTCAGAGGCTGTCTTTTTCACCAGCCTCCACTTAAGGACTCCCGTTGTGTCTTGATTCAATTTGAACCACAGCTCACGTTTTAGAATCCATATCTAATGAACTGCCATCCTGGCAACCACTCCAATAGCGCTATGTAATTAGTATTTACAGTCATGCCGCTCAATGCAGGGTAAAACACAACAAACATAATAAACACAAGCGCGCAACATCCCAATGTGTAACAAACTTGACGTTGCTTTGATCGAGTCTTTATAAAATAAGCGACCATAAGAGCCAGAAACGGCACACATGGAAAGTAATGATAAATGAATGATGACCGGGAAATAAAAGCCCAAGGTAGGATATGGGCTATCCAAGCAACGCACAAAAAGCGGGCTGTTTTGTCCTTGTTAGCAATCCAGCGATAAACACACCATAAAAGCGCCAAAAGCCCGCCCCACCAAAGAGCTGGGTTTCCGAAAGAGCTGATAGAACTATAACGTCCCGCCCCAATATCAAGACGGTTGTAAACCATCGGGTTAAGGTTCAGTGGCCATGTCCACCAGCGGGACTGATAAATATTGTTTTCCGCCATTTGTGTGTGAAATTTCAGCATATTTAATTGATTTTCTATAATCCCTTCAGGCCAGCGCAGACCTGAAGCGCGAGAGAAAGGTATGTAAGCTAGGCAATAAATAACGATAGGTACGACAATAAAAAACAATACGCACAATACAACCGTTTTGGANAAACTCTTTGTGAATGTTCCTTTGTTGTAGAAGTCGTGATCTAATCGGGACTCATTCCAAGTCAACACAAATAAAGCAAAAAGACCAAGACCGGCGAACGCACCCTGCCATTTGACCGAAATTGCAAGCCCCATAAACACTCCTGACAGGGCAAGACACATTAACGCTTTTGGTGCAAGCCTGTTTTCAGGTCTTATACTTGAATATTCATACATAAACAGATACGCGCATATGATAAACGTCAAAAGAAAAGAGTCCAAAGTGGCAACACGAGCTTGTACAAAGCGCATGAAGTCGAATATAAAGACGAATGAAGCAAAAAAGGCGAAAAGCCGCGATTTGAAAATACGTTTTCCTAGCGCATATATCGGAAAAATCATAAGAACTCCGAACAGCGCGGACATAAAACGCCAACCAAATGGCGTCATTCCAAATATGTTAATGCCNAGAGCGATAATACTCTTACCCAATGGCGGATGTGTCCATTCATGCGGCATTTGACTGTGGATAAACTCATATGCTGTGAANGCGTGGATTGTNTCGTCAAAATACATGTTATTTATATAAGATGGGTTTTCAGGGATAACCCAAGTTTCATCGAACATAAACACCGCGTCCGATGGCTGATAGGCAACAGGTTTTACGTACTCATCATTGCTGACAAAGCCCATTTCAAGAATGCACATGCCAGTTTCTGAAGGCTCTACTATAACGTACCTTGTCTTAACAGGAAATTGGAACGCTAACCAATGGAATCTGATAATGCGCGTTTCCTCGTGAAACAATTCTGAAGCGTTCCCACCGTCCCAAGCATATAGCCGAAACCCTCCAACATTTGGGTTTCCGCCATTAAGGAATACAACGCCCTCAAATTCTATCATTTGGCCAAAATCAATAAATATGGGTTTGTTTGATGTAGCGTTATAATCTGTTTGTGGGAATTTTATGTCGCCCAAGTTGAAAAATGTCACTGAAGCGGCGATAAAACCCAGCAAGCCACATAACAGCGCGTCCTGAATCCGGAATTCTGAGAACAATTTATTGAAGAGAGTTACTTTTTTCATTTTGAACTCATTTTCCACTTATATTCTTATAAATAGCGGGGCGCCGCGTTTTGCTGGCGCCCCGCTGTGCTAAATCTTTGTTACCTTTTGGCCTGGACCGATTTAAAACATATCAAATGGCACAGCCAAAGGAATGAAGTCGTCTGCGGTCCAAAGGAACAGCTTGACGTTGTAATCGCTGCCGGCTTTTCTCGTATCTAGAACGATGTCGGGAGCGAACTGCGCCGTTGAGTTNGCNGCTACNCTGAACGCGCTACTGATGCCGGAATCAACCATCCTGCCATTTGANTCATAGACTGCNGAGAACACTTTGACATCCCCNGCGAATGACGTGTCATTATTAAGCATTAAGTCAATAAAGCCGTCTCCTAGGTTGAATATCCCGTTGTCCTTGTAAATCCTTATGTCGTCGAAGTANCCTTCTATCCTTTCCCCTGGATTNGCGACGCCATTTTCAAAGCCGATGAGGATTTCCGTCACCATCTTGCCCGCTGCGTACTTTCCAATATCACATACAACATGGTTCCACTGCCCGATGGCTTTACCTTCGCCCTGATTTACCGGCAGCATGCTGACGCCGTTCTGATCGACAGACGAAAGGTTCTTCAGGTAGGTTCCGTCGGAGAACCTGATATCGATAGCCATATTCGCGCTTAAACTGTTCTGTGGGTTGAACATATAGGAAAACTTTGTTTCAGGCAATATCAAAACATTCACTGGATTTTTTATGGAAGCTGAGCTTCTTGCCTGAACCGTCGGTGTGCTGACATTGGTTGCGACATTACCCTCGAAAGCTATTACATTGCGCCCGTTTGTATTGGTAATGGAGAGCAAACCATCTTTTGTGGGCGCTCCGCTCCTAATCCTCGCATCAAGCGTCCCATTCTCAGTATAGCCTCCAACAAAGCCAAAGTATGAGAACTGAACGGTCGTGCCTGAGTTTGATAGAGCCGTGCCGTTACTGGATGTACCAATGCGGGTAATCTGCAACCTGTAGTACCTGAACCCTTCTTCCGGGATAGAGCCCTCGATAAACGAGAATTGCCTTGTTTGATAGTTTGTATTCCAACCGGAACCCCGACCCGATTCTGAGCTTACGGTAGTCCATGGCCCTGACGCGCTATTGCCTCCTTGGACAGTCCATGTATGGAGAACTCTGCCCGTGTAGGACATATCGTCGTTAGCGCCGCGGATAATATAGTCGGAGAATTTTACCTGCGAACCGGCGTCCATTATGAACCACGCGTTACTTGAAGTAACACTGGTATTGCACCACTTGGAGCTTCCATTGTTCGTGAGTATTTGGTTAGCGCCTTCGGTACCAGTGAGCGACGTTCCTGCGCTGTTGATAGAAGCAAAATTTCTATATGTGGGTATCAGCTCACCTGCGATATTTAGGCTTCCCCCGCTGACCGGGTTCCCAGAATTCAAGCCAGACCTGGTGTCCGAGAAGTTCCAGTAGTACTCTTCGGGGATCCCCTCGTACTGATGAACCTCGCCAAAACCGTCTACAGGGTCGGCAAGGGTTATCGCGGCGATCTTCATGAGAGAGTTTTGCGGGATATCTATGCTTGCTACTATCTTTGAATCGTCGATATCAATATCGTACACAAATAGATAGCATTCGCATTCATAGATTTCGGCGCTGTTGCTTGTTCCATTAGACGTATGATGATGGCCACTGAAGAAGGCGATCGAGTCATATACATATGGTTTGTCGTCTATCCAAGCCGTATTGCTCCAACCGGATAGATGGGTGCGCCAACTGTTGAACGTGATGTTTTTGCTGACCGACGTGCCGTCTGTATAGTTGACAGTGAAAGTCCCTTCGACCGCATTATTCAGGAATGGTGTAGCGATAGTGTATGTGCCGCCGCTGCTGTTTGCCGAGGCACCTACAATGTAGACCTTGCTGTATTTGCCAGCAGTAGAGACATTTACTGTGCTATTTCCGGTGGTTCCATTCAGGAAGTTGTTGGCATCGGCTGCGCCAAGGCTGAACTCTATACCTTGATAGTTGATTTTGTTGTTAGCAGGCCAGTATTCCTGTGGGAAGGATCTACCGTTATTGCTTGTGGAAGCTCCGGTACCTTCAAAGAAACCCGCCCTGCGGTTTGCGTTGCCTGTTACGCCGCGCGAATTGTACGCAAGCGATACGCTTTCCTGCGGTATCGTTATCGCGCTGAGCGACGACGGGGCAAGCTCCACCTGTATCGTCAGTACTTCATACTTGCCGATGTCAAACGAAACAGTATCGCCTGACACTGTAAGCGCTTTTGTTACATAAGCGTTCCGGCCTGTGTAGCCGTTTGCAGCGGTGAAATCATGCTCAAGCATATTGACTTCTTTCGCGCTGCCGGGGACAATGGTTCCGGGCAGTGTAACGGTAACGCCGCTGGTGTCTTTACCGGTTGCTTCGTAGACGCGTACGACGATCTTATTATTATCTGTGGGTTCGTCATATTGATTCTTGAGCGCGCTAATGATTACATTAGGCTTGTTTGTACTCGCGAAAGACTTTGAGGAACCCCAATCAACATTGGCATTTTTCGCAGCTTCAAACGCTGTCATCGGGGTGTTGACTTCATACCCCTGATTTACCGTTGAGGCATCCTTCCAGCTTCCAGCATGTGGATATATTGCGTAATTGATCTCATGGACGGAACTGTCAACCGTGTACTGCGCCTGAGGTGGGAAGTTTTGGTTGCTAGCCCAACTGGTTACTACAGGCACGCGGCATACGGTGATACGGTTACGCACCCAGGCTACGCCGGCGGTTGTAACCTTTCTGAGTGAGTCGTTGCCGTATTTTGCATCATTGATAATGCTTACGCCCCAACCGCCGCTCTTGTCGGTCACGTCAGCCCATTTATGCATTGGGACCTCGAAACGTGCTCTACCAAAGAGGTTATCGCGAACTGTTGGGCGCTCTACCGCGCCGAAGGATGTCTCATAGGCGGCGTAGTTATTATCAGCCAGGATCGGGAACGAAACCTTAAGCAGCCGCTTTGGTTGATACCAGTTTGCCTTGAGGTGGACGTCCACGCGCTCGCTGTCGGCGTTCAAGGTGAAATCCTGGATAACCGAAGCGCCGTTCCATTCTTTTACAACGCTTATGGTAACCTTTTCAGGTGTGTTGCAAGTGACTTCCATTGAGATCGGCACACCAGTTATAATAAAGTCAGGCTCTTTGTTTAGCTCGTCAATGTTGACTTCCCACTGGTGGAAACTTTGGGTAGGAGCAACTGTGTCGCAGTCCCTGTAAATATGCAGCTCTCCGCCTTCTGTCCCCTCGCCTTGTACGAACATCTCCTGCCACACGCCATTAACAATTGTCTGGAGGCTGGAGATATATCCGGTTGCGGGGTTTAGCGTCATCTTGACGTTATTGTTCTCTACTGTCCAGTTGGCGGCGTTAAACTTCAGCGGAGTCACTCGCGAAGCTGCATCCGATACCCTCGCGTCGAAAACCTTATATCCTGTCGCGGGTACATCTTTCGCCATGAAAGTCACCGTCAATATTTTATTAGCTCTGTCACGGATTATGTTAGTTGGGGCAATTGGGGTGGTCCCATCGTAGATTACCAAGCTACCTGTCGGCAGCTCATCGTATTTCAGATCGACAGTCACTTCACCGTCGCGCTGCCACGATAAGCTGTTATATACGAATACAGGCTTGCCCTGCACATTTGTGTCGGCGCGGTAAGCAAGGGATGCCAGCGCGTTGCTCCGTACGTTGGTGAACAAGTTTTTGGCCAGTTCCTGTTGGTTAAATGTGAGATAGGACTGCCAGGCAAGCGCGGAGCCGGGCAATACGTCGTGCATCTGGTTGATGAGTATTTTGTACCAGCCATCTTCGATCCTGTCCGCGCTGTTAGTTGTCAGAGAATTTGTGTAGAAGCCGATGGTGGCGGCTTTCTCTGCGCTCTCCCCAAGTATCTCGTTATCGCGGTTGTATTTCTTGATGCGCGCCCAGGTCGTATATGTGCCGCGGTGGAATTCGGCGTACATCTCCCCGTCGATATAGTTACCGTCGGTGGTGTTTATGCGTTCCAGGTTCTCGGTCGCAACAAGGTCGTCAAAGAACTCCGTCACTGTGGCGGATTTTACATTGATCGCGGAACCCTGATTAGCTGCGACATAGACATGGAAACCATAACTGTTGCCATTGTTGGTCTCTACAGTACCGCCAGTCATGCCCTGGCCGAAGTCGCCTCCCCCATAAAATGCCAGCGCTTTCTTTATTCCAGTACTTCTTACGCCGCCATGGAAATTCCTGTTATTTGGGAAGCCCGAAGCGTCGTTGCCGGTGGTAGTAACCCAGTTGGCGTCGAATATTGACTGGATGTTGGTGAGCGACGTGTTGTTATAGTCGTTTTGAAGGAAGTTCGCGATAACTGTACTCTTCCCGTCGAGAGCCTGCCATGTCTGGATATCAGAGTCGCGAGCCCTAGCGCCTGACCTGAAGTGATCGTAGCTGCTGCCAATGGCGGCGCCTGAGTCGCTCGAACCGGTGCTTTGGCCGTTCCAGTTGACCTTGCTCGTCACAAAATACCACATTTGCGACTTGCGGAGAATCTGGGGTATCTGGCCGGAAAACCCAAACACGTCAGGAACCATGCCGGTTCTTGCATAATAGGGTTCTCCGTGTAATGTAAAGTTGTTCAGGAAGAAATGCTGGCCATAAAGGCTTTGGCGTACAAGGGCTTCGCCACTGGGTATGTTGAGGTCGGGTTCAACGATCTGTCCGCCCGCCAAGTCCAACTGCCCTTTATCCACGAGGTCCACTACGTCGTTCCAGAGCCTCTCGGTTGCGGTTGGATTATCCATGTTGTAATAGTCTTTGAGCATTTTAAGGTGCGCCGAGGCAGAAGTAGTGAACCTGTACTGCGTTCCCGACTTTAACGCATTGGCAGCGTTCGTAAACATGGGTCTTATGCCATAAGTGTTACTTGCGGTGTTTCTCGCTATTTGCGGGAATGGGTGCTGCCAGGCGGTGTCCAAATGTGTGTTTGGAACCATGTACAACGTTAATTCCTTGCTGAGCGTTACCGCTGCTTGAGCCTGGATTCCAAACATCGGAATGACAAGCACAGATATCAGTAAAAGCGCAACAAAGCGTGTAAATAAGATTCTCTTTTTAAGCAAGAAAAATCACTCCTAATCTAAATTAATATAGTTTCATTTCAAACAGAAGATTAATAAGAAGTTATGGTTTTCGAAGCAATCCATGCGTTATTATTCGCAAAACCAAACGCTCAAAGACCACATCTGATTTTGCCAGATGACCTCACCTCTCCTCTCAATATCCCGCAGTTTGGACGTTATCCGCAGGTATCCGTCATTCCGCCCCCCCAGCAAATCTTCATCGGCGCGCAAGACTTGCTAAACAGAACTACGATAAACCTACAATTATTATTTGTATATGTTCAATGCCCACGCGCAAGACAGAGAATCCTTTGAATTGTTTTGTTTTAAAACAAGAGGTTGCGCACAACAGTCTGGCAACTGAAACCGTTAGTACCTTATGGATTGTTGGAGTAAATAAAAAACAACAAAATCCCCTCGTCTAACCCCCGTATTCTGACTCCTGACTCCTGAATTCTGGCACCGCGCTTTGGGTTGTGGGCAAAGCCCGCTTTAGGTCTCTTGAGTCTTAGTGGGACTATTTAAAAGTGTACTTTTTTATATTATAGGGATTTTTTCTTTTCCAGATACTATTATTCCAGTTATAGCATATTAATCATAAATAAGCAACATAAAAAATCTCTTTACGTTATCTATATTTTACAAAAATAGCATTCTAATTTTATTTATTACGTCCATGTAATGACCACTATAAAAAAGTACACTTTTAAATAGTCCCAATACCGAGATTCAAGAGACCTAACGGTTTCAGTTGCCAGACTGTTGTTCGCAACCTCTTGTTTTTAAGAGCAAAACAATTCAAAGGATTCTCTGTCTTGCGCGTGGGCATTGAACATATACAAATAATAATTGTAGGTTTATCGTAGTTCTGTTTAGCAAGTTTTACGCGCCAATGAAGATTTGCTGGGGGGGCGGAACATCGGATACCTACGGATAACGTCCAGACTGCGGGATATTGAGAGGAGAGGTGAGGTCATCTGGCAAAATCAGATGTGGTCATTGAGCGTTTGGTTTTGCGAATAATAACGCATGGATTGCTTCGAAAACCATAACTTCTTATTAATCTTCTGTTTAAAATGAAACTATATTAATTTAGATTAGGAGTGATTTTTCTTGCTTAAAAAGAGAATCTTATTTACACGCTTTGTTGCGCTTTTACTGATATCTATGCTTGTCATACCGATGTTTGGGATACAAGCTTCAGCAGCGGTAACGCTCAGCAAGGAATTAACGTTGTACATGGTTCCAAACACACATTTGGACACCGCCTGGCAGCACCCATTCCCGCAGGTAGCGAACAACACCTCTTACGGCATAAGGCCCATGTTCACTAACTCTACAACAGCATTAAAGCAGGGAACGCAGTATAGGTTTACTACTTCCGCCTCGGCGCATCTTAGAATGCTTAAAGATTATTACAACATGGATAACCCCACTACTGCTCAACGTCTTTGGAACGACGTAGTGGATCTCGTGGATAAAGGGCAGATAGACTTGGCGGGCGGACAGATTGTCGAACCCGACCTCAACATTCCCAGTGGCGAGGCTCTCGTCCGTCAGAGCCTTTACGCGCAGCATTTTTTCCTGAAAAACTTTACATTACATGGGGAACCCTACTATGCAAGAACCGGCATGGTTCCAGACGTTTTTGGGTTTTCCGGCCAGATACCCCAGATCCTTTTTAAGTCGCAAATGTGGTATTTTGTGACGAGCAAGGTCAACTGGAACGGCCAAAGCGCCGGCTCGAGCGACTCAGGCGCCGCCATTGGCAGCAGCTACGATCACTTCAGGTCAGGCGCTCGGGCTCGCGACTCCGACATCCAGACATGGCAGGCCCTCGACGGGAAGAGCACGGTAATCGCGAACTTCCTTCAAAACGACTATAACAACACTTCTGTCTCAAACATCCAGGCAATATTTGACGCAAACTGGGTCACTACCACTACTAACGACGCCTCAGGTTTCCCGAATAGCCAGAATTTCCATGGCGGCGTAAGAAGTACTGGAATAAAGAAAGCGCTGGCATTTTACGGGGGAGGCGACTTCGGCCAAGGTATGACTGGCGGTATCGTAACGACCAACAATGGCAACAGCTTTGGTTTCCATACCTATGTCGCAGCGAATCAGGGATCTGCGATCAATGTAAGATCTGCCACAGTGACAGAGTTCTTTGACGACCTTGTTGCGACCGAGAACCTGGAACGCATAAACACCACTGATGGCAACTATATCGAAGGGGAGATGTACGCCGAGTTCCACCGCGGCACATACACGACTTGGGCGCGCCTGAAGAAATACAACCGCGATAACGAGATACTTGGGGAAAGCGCGGAGAAAGCCGCCACCATCGGCTTTTATACAAACTCTCTAACAACCAATAGCGCGGACAGGATTGAAGAAGGCTGGTACAAAATCCTTATCAATCAAATGCACGACGTATTGCCAGGCGCCGCGCTTGCATGGCAGTCCTATCTTACATTCAACCAACAGGAACTGGCTAAAAACCTGTTCACCAACGTGCGGAACAACGCGCTAGCCGCCTTGGCTTATCGCGCTGACACAAATGTACAGGGCAAGCCAATATTCGTGTACAACAGCCTTTCATGGAAGCGCAACGGCGAGGTGACGGTTTCCCTGAAATACGATGAGTTGCCGACGGGCGGCGTAGTAATCTACGATGGAACCAGCGCAATTTATCCGTCAAACATACTCCGTGACAGAGCTAAGAAAACGCTAACGGTTACTTTCATGGCTGAAGACGTCCCCGCGACAGGTTATAAGGTTTTTGACGCAAGATTAGAGACTGCGGGTTCACGAACGACGCCGCTGAAGTTTGACGAGGCAACTTGGACTATCGAGAACAATAACATTAAGATGAAGCTCAACCCCGCAACCGGCTATATCTCCAGCCTCCAGACAATTATAAACGGCGCGTGGCAGGAGATGTTCGTCCAAGGCGAGGGGACAGAAGGCGGAGAGCTGCATATTTATAGGGACTGCGACACAGTTGCGCCTTCCCAAAGCTTCCACCAGTGGGAAGTCAACATTGACGAGCTAAACAAAGAGCCTGACTTTATTATAACTGGTGTGCCGCTCTCAATGGAAGTCACATGCAACACGCCCGAAAAGGTCACTGTAAGCGTTGAAAAAGAATGGAACGGCGCGGCGGTCATTCAAGAATACACATTGCACGCTAATAGTGAGCGCGTGGACGTCCATCTCAAGGCAAACTGGTTCCAGCCAAAGCGCCTGCTTAAGGTGTCGTTCCCGATCTTGGCTGACAATAACTACGCCGCCTATGAGACATCCTTCGGCGCGGTAGAGCGCCCGACATTGCGCGACAACCTCTTTGGCAGAGCTCGTTTCGAGGTTCCAATGCATAAATGGGCTGACGTGTCTGACAAGAGCGGTGGTTGGGGCGTAAGCATCATAAATGATGCAAAATACGGTAACGACTCACTCAGAAAGGTTACAGCCGCCGGCGTAGCCTGGGTACGTAACCGCATCACTGTGTGCCGCGTACCCGTAGTCACCAGTTGGGCTAGCAACTCTTCATTCCCACCTCAGGCGCAGTACACAGTTGACAGTTCAGTCCATGAGATCAATTACGCGATATATCCACATGCCGGAAGTTGGAAGGATGCCGCTACCGTAAATCAGGGTTATGAAGTCAACAATCCGATGACGGCTTTTGAGGCTGCGAAAAACACCAATGTTGATTGGGCTTCCTCGAAGTCGTTCGCGAGTACAAACAAGCCTAATGTAATCATTAGCGCGCTCAAGAACCAATACGACGAACCCACAAACAATAATAAGATCGTCGTACGCGTCTACGAGGCGACTGGCAGGGACACCAATGGCGTTACCATCACACTGCCTGGAACCATTGTCCCCGGCAGCGCGAAAGAAGTCAACATGCTTGAGCATGATTTCACTGCCGCAAACGGTTACACAGGCAGAACTGCCTACACAACGAAGGCGCTTACAGTGTCCGGCGATACTGTTTCGTTTGACATCGGTAAGTATGAAGCCCTGACTATCCAGGTGGAGCTTGCGCCGTCGTCGCTTAGCGCACTTGCGATACCTCAAGAGAGCGTATCGCTGGCATACAACTCGCGCGGTGTTACAGGCAACGCAAACCGCAGGGAGGGATTCTTTGAAGGCACTGGAGCATCCACAAGCAATACCGGTAGGTCCTTCCCACAGGAATACTGGCCTGCAAATAATAAAATCAACTATCAGGGCATAGAGTTCAGCCTTGGCGCAGCCGACGCCAACAACTTCCTCAATGGGACCGCCGGAAATAGCACAGTCAGCGTCTCTACTGCCGGCAAATACAGCAAAGTCTACATCGTAGGCGCTTCGGCAAACAGCAGCGGCGGCACAGCCACTGCCTCAACCCCGTTCCTCAACAATGCAGTAGAAGGTGTTTTCACAGTCAATTATACAGATGGAACGTCGGTCAGCAAAAACATCACTTTCAACAGTTGGCGTACCCATCTATCCAGTTGGAACAATTTGACCTGGACTGACGATAAGCCATATGTCTACGACTCGATCGCTTTCTTCAGTGGCCATCATCACACATCCACCGGAACAAGCAACAGCAGCGAAATCTTTGAATGCGAATGCTATCTGTTTGTGTACGATATTGATATCGACGATTCAAAGACAGTAGCGAGCATAGATATCCCGCAAAACTCGCTCATGAAGATCGCCGCTATAACCCTTGCCGACCCAGTGGACGGTTTTGGAGAGGTCCATCAGTACGAGATAGATGACGAGTTCTATTGGAACTTCTCGGATAGCAGGTCGGGAGCGTCTTCTGGTAACCCAGTCAGCGGAGGAAGCCTAAATATCTCGGGTGAGCTTATACCTGTTTATAGAAATTTTGCTTCCATCAACAGTGCTGGAACTACACTCACAGGCACCGAAGGCGCAAACCAGATACTCACGAACAATGGAAGCTCCAAGTGGTGCAATACCAGCGTTAACGCAAACAATGCATGGTTCATCATGGACGCCGGCTCGCAGGTAACATCCCCCGGTTATGTTATCCGTGGTGCTAACGACGATATGTCCTACACGAGCAGAGTCCTCCACTCATGGACTGTCCAGGGAAGCAATAGCGCGTCTGGACCATGGACAACCATAAGTACAGAATCGGGACGGGGTTCCGGTTGGACATCTAACTATCAAACAAGGCAGTTTTCGTTTATTGAGGGTTCTATCCCGGAAGAAGGGTTTAGGTATTACAGGCTGCAGATTACCCGCATTGCCACATCCACTAACGGCACGGCTCTCGGAACTTCAAACACGACCGTCCAGTTCTCTTACTTCGGCCTTGTAGGTGGCTATACCGAGAATGGAGTATTAGAAGCGAGAACCTGGGGAAGCGCGCCCGCAAAAGATGGTTCATTCTCTATTACAAATACGAACGGTCGCAACGTCCTGGCGTATGAAGGCAATGTAGCAACCTATGTCAGTGGGACGCCAGTTCAGGCAAGAAGCTCGGCTTCATTAAGAAGTTTTGTGAATGTTTTGATATTGCCTGACACTAAATTTTCCTATATGTTCAATCCGATTAACAGCATAAGCGCGAATATGGCAATCGATATCAAGTTCTCCGACGGAACTTATCTGAAGAACCTTTCGTCTGTCGATCAGAACGGTGTTAGCATGCTGCCGGCAAATCAGGGCGCAGGTAAAGCCATCGGGCAGTGGAACCATGTCGTATGTGATATTGGCAAGTACGCGGCAGGCAAGATAGTATCGGAAATCCTCATTGGATTTGAACATGCAGACGCAACCCCGGGAGAAAGAATAGAAGGCTACTTCGACGACATAAGGATTTACAAGGACAACGGGATATTCAACCTGGAAGACGGATTTATTAACTTTATGCTTGATAATGACACGTCATTCGCTGGGGATGTCAAAGTGTTCTCGGCAGTCTATGACTCAAATGGTAGGATGGTTGATTCCGGCATCAGTAGCGCGTTCAGCGTAGCGGCTAACTCAACGGCGCAGTTCGCTCCCGACATCGTTCTCGATACGAGAAAAGCCGGCAGCGATTACAACGTCAAGCTGTTCCTTTGGACCGCAGACGACTTTATTCCTTTGGCTGTGCCATTTAATATGTTCTAAATCAGTTCAGTCCAAAAGGTAACAAAGCGTAGCGTAACGCAACGCAAGAGGGGCGCCGTCTTAGCGGCGCCCCGTTTCTGATGTGAGAAACCCTGTTGTCATCCTTGCCAGTTTACGGCGAGAGTGTCCTTCGAGGTAAACGCACAGTTATAAATAATTCAATGTTATCATGGATTAGACCCCCTATTAATGCATTTGGCTTACCATAAAGTGATTTGCTCCTAAACACCACCGTCACGTAATATATTAAGGCTTTCAAAAAATGGGACATCAACATTTAACAGTTCTTTCGGCTCTATTTTTTGCAAGCCCCCACCATAAACACGTCCTTCACTATGTAAACTATCTGGTGTTATTGCGTTAAGCAGTTCCCATACAGTTTTTTTCAAATTAGGTTTTTGAGCAAGGCTTTCCGAAAGACTCTTGCGGGGATATAGAGCGAGGTATGAATTAGTAACAGTTGCTCTTGAGTTGTTTAAAATGAAACGAAATGCTCTACCGCCCTCGGTACTTTGTCTCCCCATATATGTACAAATAAGCATAGGAGCTTCTCGCTGTTCTTGGAAATACCAACACTTGCGAGATTTGCATAAGTAACCGTTGCCAACACTTTCCCGACCGCTTTCAAGATAATCCCAAAGCCGTGGATATTTCTCTCTTACTTCCACTTCGTTTAATCGGCAGTCGAGTAAGAATAATCGTTGTGGTAATATCGGATTACCAAGCGCGTCTGATTCAATCTCTGTGATTTGGACATATCTTGCGCTCGGCAAGACTGGGCGGAAAAATTCAAATGGCAAGCCTAAATCCAAAATCCGGGATTCTTCCATAATGAAAAATTCGTTTCCGCCAGTAGCAATCCCACGCTTAACATCAAAATAATCTTTTAGTTTAAGAGATTTCTCTTTTGTTTTTCTTTGTGGCAAACAAGGGAAGCGTGTCCATTTTGCCTCTTTGTACAGAGTATCAATGCTTATTTCCTTGCTCTCTTTTGGACATGCCAATGTTCCACCGAAAGTAAACGTTACACTTTTGGTAGTCGTTTTTCTTTTTTTGAACCATACAACAGCAGAGGATACTAACGCGTCTTCAAATTGAACATCGCTGGGATTAAACCTGTGAACTCTGAATAATTCAACTTCACGCAATAGAAAATTCTTTATTGCCTTTCCGTAATTGACATCCATAAACTCACTCGGAATTAACCAACCAGCAACCGCACATTCGTCCATCCATTTAACGGATTGCAGAAGAAAATGGCAATATAGTCCCGCAAGCCCGGACAACTTCACTCCCGATGATATTTCGGTTTTATCTTTAATACGCACCTTGTTGTCAGCATTAATTAAGTGGTGGCGAACATATGGAGGATTACAAATAATCAAATTATAATTATCATCTGGCTCGATACCCGTAAAGTCTGCATTGATAATGCTAATATTATGATCATGCCAAAAATCATTAGTCGCATCAGCAAACAGCGGGTCGATTTCAACCGCTGTAGCCAAGGTTATGTCATTGACATCGACTTCTGCCAAAAGTGCAGAATAAAAAGCCCCAGTTCCAAACGCCGGATCGAAGAACTTAATATTATGAGGCGTATCCATATTGTTAATACCAAATGATATTATCTCCCGCGCCAACGACGTAGGCGTGGCAAATTGACCTAATCTACGCCGTTCTTCAATCGTTTTCTGGGCATCAAGTTCAGTTTGTAAGTCAAGCCGATGATTTTCAATAGAATCGCTTAAAGTCCATATAGGGCTAAGTCGTCTATTCTGTGTTCCCATACCCAATCAATCCCTTCTGCGGCTTCATATCCAAGATAACCAGAATCAAAAAAGCCACATAAAAACAATCCAAACCTAACATCGTTACCGTAAGTCTTTTTAAGTTGAGCCATCTTCTGAGCTTCTTCTTTGCGTCTTTTATTAACGTTAGTAAAGTCACCGGCGGATTTTGCTTCAATTAATAATGGCAAGTCACCATCGCGCGACTTAATCGGCATTATTGCAACATCAACAGGGATGTTCACGTGTGCAGTTTCACCATCACCAGAAATTGAAACAGGAATATTTGTTCTAAAAGAGTATGTACCCGCTTGCATATCGCTGAATCCTATACCTTCAACATAGCGATACTCCCGCACCAGAAGCCAATTGCCTATTGCGTTCAATTGCCGTTTTTCTTGCGCGTTGCGGATAATCGGGTCAGACCGAGCTCCGCAGAGTCTATCCGCGACGATTGTTGCCGCCCGGGAAATCTCAATTTCTGTGGCGGCATCTTTGCGATTGCGCCAAACAAATATATCGGGGTCAGCCATTCTTTCTATAATGTCACAAATTCGCTTCAAATCGTTGTCAAGCCTTTCTTGGGTAATCCGGGGAGGAATCCTCGGAGTTGAAGAATCCTCCATACATTTAACAAGTGTATTTGAAATACCTGCTAATCCAACAAGTCTATCGCGGGCTATTGGCGGGCAAGTTGACATTCGGAGAATCGGTAAGATTTCTGGGTGTTCTTTTAATGCTTCGCAAGAAATTCCCATAAGATTATTTGTCGCCATCAAAGCCTGCTCCA
This sequence comes from Oscillospiraceae bacterium, assembly GCA_009776445.1. Classification (GTDB taxonomy): domain Bacteria; phylum Bacillota; class Clostridia; order Oscillospirales; family Oscillospiraceae; genus WRMH01. The sequence goes on from WRNV01000038.1 coordinate 16,970, forward strand.
CACGTTCGGCTGTCCCTAATCTCGTTTCGCGGAAAGCCGTGGGTGCAAACTCCATAAACCAAGAATTATATAAATCGACAGACTGGATTATATCTTTCTTCCATCTGTCCGGAGAACAACGGTTAATTGTTGTTCCTGACATTGTATTCACCTGCTCTTTCAGCGACGGCAAGTAGGTCTTCATCGTGTGATAATTCCATAATATCACCGGGTTCACACTGAAGCACTCTACATATCCGAACAAGAATATCGGTATTCACGTTTTCCCCATTACGGAGTTTAGCCAGCGATGATGGACTTACATTAGCGGCTTCACATAAGTCACCTTTCTTCATGTTTTTGTCTATAAGCAGCTTGAACAGCTTATTGTAGCGAACGCCCATGATTCTCACCCCGTACAAACACTATATATAGCATATGATACCACTATCATCTTGGAAAAGCAAGAATTATTTTTGAGATCTCAAAGTAATATAGCAGATTAAGAAAGCAGAATAGTTTCTCCCCCTAATTATTTCTATGACTTGCACCCGTCAAAAAAACAGTCCGGTAGAAAATATCACCATAACCATTGACAATAGTGCGTTTTTAGATATACTTGACAAGACGTTAGGTAGCAATGATTGTTATTTCCAGCATAGATAACGCAGGAGATTCGACAATACTACTTGGATGGAGGTGGTTCCGACATTCTATATTTACACTCTGCGAGTGATTTGTACTATTAACGCAAGAAAGGAAGGAATGAGAAAAATGTCAAAGCTAAGAAAACTCGTAACGTTATTGTTAATCGCGTTTACAATCGCTAGCGCTGTTCCGGCAGGTGCCGTTAGCGCATCAAGCGTCCCAGAGGTCGATCCTTCTACGTTTCCCGTAGTATACACAAAGGAAATCAACGGTTTGGAATTTAAGGTAAGTATGGAGAAGTCCCAATTCGTATTGGACGATCCAATTCGAATATCAGCGACAGCAAAAAACATCACGAATAGCCCTATTAAGATCATGGCGCCTAATGCCGGCGGAGTATTCTTCAAACTTGAATTCTTTCAGGAAGACTTAAGCAGGGCAAGCCTGGTAATGTCATCGGGACCTGGGCCTTCTCCCCTCACAGTATTAGTCATAAAAACTCTCGAACCGGGCGATGAGTTTACACAAACATTTACTTATGAAACATTGATTCCTCGCTCTTATGAACCGGCGACATTTGGTATCTATAACGTAAATGTGTCGCTTTGGTATACAAATGACCCGATTGTCGCTCAATTCGAGATAAAGGCTCAGGAAGATATACCGACTAGGCAGATTGTGAAAAAATCGTTCATATACGGCGATTTTACAGGCAATGGGATCGTTGATGGTACGGATATTCTGTGGATACAACGCTATTGCGCGTCAGGTAATGATATCGCGGCTATGCTGCGGAATTTTCCAACGACAATAACAACGTTTTGCGAAGAGGCTGCGGATTTCACAAATAACGGAGATATAGATGGGAATGATGTGCTTTGGATTTCTCGTTTTATAGTCTCAAACGAAAATGCGAGCAAAATGCTTCAGAATTTTCCTACGGCCATTGATTTCAGCCATTTAGCTAATTAGGGCATCACAAAAGTTGAGGGCGGTACTTCTGTGTTGCGCGCAACACAGAAGTACCGCCCCTCTTGTACATTAGGGAACAACCAGTGACCGTGTGGCAATCTCCTCCCAGCTCACCCTTGCGCCACGGTCGATAATTCACCTTGATACATTATATTTTTCAAAAAAACGCGCCCTGCAGAGCGTGTTTTTAAATATGCCATTTTGGCACAATTGCTGTTTAAAGCGCTAAAGTAAGGGAGAACTTATGTGTGAAATCGGTGAATAAATCGGTGAATTTTTCTTCAAACCTTGACATAGTTTACCTACTGCAATATAATCATCGCGTATCCAAAAGTCTTTCATTAGTACTCTAGGTTGAGTATTATCACTGTGTCAATCAAGATTCCGCAGCCGACGAGTTTGGGTGATGGAGCGTAAGTTTCCGGGGGGATTGCTTAATTCATCGTATAAGTCGAAGTCTGGATTGATGTTACGCAGCGCTTAAATTAAACCTGTTACTAATGTTAGCAAAAAAAGCACGCTATTGCGCTAAACGCAGTGGCGTAAAACTATTGTTTTTCTGGAGGGATTGATTTTGAAGAGAAAGCCAATAAGCCGCCTGATTTCGCTGATCATCATTATTGTGATGTTGACGCCGGCATTTGTGGTACCAGCGCAAGCCGTTACACTCGACAAAACGTTTACAGTATACCTTGTACCAAACACACATCTTGACACAGCATGGCAGAGTCCGTTTCCGCAAATCGCATACAGCGGCGGAAGCAACGGTATAATGCCTATGTTCACGAACGCAACAACCGCTCTTGAGTCGACACAATATGGTGAATTAAAATTTACCACCTCGGCGTCGGCGCACTTGAAAATGCTTAAGGACTACTACAACGATGATAACCCGACTTCAAATCAGCGATTGTGGTCGAAGGTTCAAACTCTTGTTGACAAGGAACAGCTTGACTTGGCGGGCGGTCAAATCGTTGAACCTGATCTCAATATACCCAACGGGGAAGCTCTTGTCCGTCAAAGCCTTTACGCTCAGCATTTCTTTTTGAGCAATTTTACCAGACAAGGAGAACCATATTATTCAATTACTGGCATGGTTCCTGATGTATTCGGTTTCTCCGGTCAGCTTCCGCAGATACTCATGAAATCTCAGATGAAATACTTCGTGACGAGTAAGGTTAACTGGAACAACCAGGATTATGGCGGCGCCGCCATTGGCAGCAGCTATGAGCATTACAGAACCGCCGGAAGCAACGGCGCTCGCGGTCGAGACTCAGATATCATGACTTGGCAGGCTCTCGATGGGGAGAGTACAGTTCTCGCGAATTTCCTGCAAGCGGACTATAACAGCGGTAATGTGGGACAGGTTCAAAACGCCTTTGACGCTAACTGGGTCACCGCTACCACAAACGACGCGTCAGGATTCCGTAATAACATTAACTTTCACGGAGGCGTAAGGAGTACAGGGATCAAAAAAGCCGTTTTGTTTTACGGCGGAGGCGACTTTGGACAGGGCATGAATGCCGGCTTGGGCGATAATAGTATAAACAGCACTAACAGTTTCAGGTATCATGAATACGCAGCGACTACATCCCCAGGTTCGCTTGTCAATGTTAAAACTTCCACAATAACCCAATTCTTTGAGGAACTAGTCGAAACTGAAAACTTGGAGCGCGTGAATACCGTTGACGGCAACTACATCGAGGGAGAGATTTATGCCGAGTTCCACCGCGGGACATACACCTCATGGGCACGCGTTAAGAAGTACAACCGTGACAATGAAATCCTAGGTGAGAGCGCGGAGAAAGCGGCTACGATCGGGTTTTACACCAATTCGGTCTCCACCAACAGCTCGCAGAGGATTGAGGACGGCTGGTATAAGATACTCATCAACCAGATGCATGACGTCCTGCCAGGTTCAGCTATTGCTTGGCAGTACTACCTCACATTCAACCAACAAGAACTCGCGAAGAACCTCTTTAATGGTGTGCGCGACAACGCGCTCGCAGCTATCGCTTACCGCGCTAATACGAATGTTGTGGGCAAGCCCGTGTTTGTCTACAACGAGCTTTCATGGGCGCGCGGCGGTGAGATTACGGTAAGACTGCAATATGACGCCGATACAATGCCGGAAGGCGGTCTTGTGGTCTACGACGGCAATACAGCGATCATACCGTCGAAGATTGTCCGCAATGAGAGCAAATACAGGATTGATGTGACGTTTAACGCCACTCCTGTTCCCGCCATTGGTTATAAAATCTTCGACGTAAGGGCTGAGGAACCCGGAGCGCGTACAACTCCACTCAGTTTTGACCAATCCACATGGACGATCACAAACGATAACCTTATAGTGAGGTTCAACCCGCTTACCGGTTATATCGCAAGTTTACAGACTAAAGTAGGCGGCGACTGGAAAGAGATGTTCGCTCAGGGCGTCGGCACTGAAGGCGGAGAGCTTCATGTTTACGAGGACTGTGACCAGACCAGACCTTCACAGGACTTCGATCAGTGGAATATTAACAGGGCTGAAATAAACAGGGATCCGTGGTATTATTTCCAGACTACGCCTGTGTCAATGTCTGTTACATGCAATACCCCTGAAAAAGTTACGGTAAGCGTTACAAAAGTATGGAACGGGCAAAACGTCACGCAAGACTTCTCGGTTCTCTCCAACAGCGATCGCGTCGACGTTCACCTAGCGGCTAACTGGTATTTGCCCAAGCGCCTTCTGAAAGTTAGCTTCCCGATCCTAGCCGACAATTACAACGCGACATTTGAGACTTCTTTCGGAGCCGTTGAGCGCCCAACCCGCCGTGACAATGTCTTCGGTTACGCGCGTTTTGAAGTCCCAATGCATAAATGGTCAGATGTGACAGATAATAGTGGTGGTTGGGGAGTAAGTATCCTCAACGACGCCAAGTATGGAAACGATGTTCTCAGGCAAACAGTAAACGGCACGACGTTCATCCGCTCGCGCATTACCGTTGTGCGCACCCCTCAAGCTCAAGCGTGGTCCAACAACGGCACATACCCGCCGTCGAATCCTTTGATCGACAGCGCGAGGCATGAATTTAACTATTCCATCGCGCCTCATGCGGGCGGATGGCAGGACGCCAGAACGGTGAATAAAGCGGCGGAACTCAACTACCCGATGAAAGCGTTTGAAACTCCCAAGAACGCCGGAGCAGGATTTGGCTCTTCGGAGTCATTTGCGAGTTCCAATAAATCTAACGTTATTATAAGCGCTCTTAAGAACCAGTATGACGAGCCTGACAATAAAAACAAGATCGTCGTGCGCGCATACGAGTCAAGCGGAAGAGAGACAAATGACGTAACAATCACGCTGCCAGGCAATATTGTGCCGGGAACGGCGAAAGAAGTCAACATGCTTGAGCATGAGTACAACGCCGCGAACGGCTACTCTGGAACAAACGCTTATACAGTTAAGCCCCTTACGGTTTCTGGCAACACTATCACATTTAATATCAACAAGTACGAGATTATAACGATAGAGGCTGTCCTTGAACCTTCGACTCAAGCAGCGCTCCCGCTTCCGCAGCAGAGCCTGGCGCTGGCGTACAACTCGCGCGGCGTAACGCCAAACTCAAGCCGTACGGCCGGCTACATTGCGGGTACCGGAGCGTCGACCAGCAACGTGGGCCTTTCCATGCCTCAGGAGCATTGGCCTGCGAATAACCAGATTAACTATAATGGCATTTTGTTCAATCTGGGCACCCCGAACGCCAACAACTTCCTCAACGCGACGTCTACATCGAACAACACAATTACAGTGACGCCGGCTCAGGGTTACAGCAAGCTCTACATCGTGGGCGTCGCCGTGCCGAGTACCGGGACGTCCGCCGTCCGCAACAATCCTTTCCAAAGGGCGCCCGCGACCGGCGAGTTTACCGTAAACTACGCTTCCGGCGCTCCCACGAAAAAGGAGATAGTATTCAACAACTGGCGCACGGAGCTGTCCGGATGGAACCGTACGGCATTGAGGGACGACGAGGCGTATGTATATGACACCGTCGCCCACTTCAACGGTCATTACCATTTGCATACTGGCAACAACGGCGAGATGCAGGAAGCGGATAACTATCTGTTTGTCTATGATATTGATCTTGATAATACGAGGAACGTATCAAGCATTGAGATACCGATATCCAGCAATATCAAGATCGCCGCGATGACGCTGGCTGATCCTGTCGCAGGTTTCGGTACTGTGTATGAACACGATAGTTCAATCCCAGCTCCGGCTTCTAATGTTAAGGCGAGATACAGCTTAACAGCTACGCCGATATATGGCAGTATTGACGTTTCATGGGATCCTTCCCCAGACGCTGTTTCTTATAGCGTGTTCAGAGGGACAAGCCCCAATTTCACGCCGTCGAGCTCAACCGAGATCACAACCGAAGTTGGAACGAGCTATACAGACGCATGCCCGACCATATCGGCTGCAGAAATGAACGCGGGGTTGACTTTCTATTACAAAGTCATAGCGAATAGCGAGACGCGCGTACCGTCCGCCGCGTCGGATCCGTCAAATGGGTTGGTTCCAGCGTATGTTGACTATGCCCTAAATATTGTTACATCGGAAAATACCAGCAGGGTCGTAGCCAACAGGCAGCAATCATCCGAGCAAGCTTTCAAGGCGATTAACGGCGTGATTTCCGGGACTTCCAACAAATGGTGCGCGACTGGCGTTACTTCCACCAACCCCGGCAGGTGGGCGATCGACCTCACAGGTTCGGCCTCCGCTCCAATGCCAAAAATCGAATACGTCAGGATTAACCACTCTGTGGAAGGTGCCGGTCAAATAACAGGCGCGTTTACGCTGTCATACGCCACTACAACTACAGCGGCTATGTCAACTACAGGCATCGTAGCCTCCAACACACCTAACGGCTTCACACAGTTCGCGAATATCACCGGCAACAGTACCCTCGTTACAACGCACTATCTGCCGAGCGATGGCGTGAATCTGCGCTACCTGCTGCTAGTGGTAACTAATCCAGCAATCAACGGAGACTCAAATAACGCTACAAGGATTTATGAAGTCTACGCGATTGGTAAAAACATGAACTTCGTAGAGCCGACATCAATGGCTGAAGACATAAAGATTACGCAGACGCCCGCTATCGACGCGGCAGGGTACTTCAATCAGTCGAAGTTTTCCGTTGATTACAACTTCTATAATGCGAATGAAGAGATTACAGAAGATATTGCCAAGACAGAGTTCGCGTGGTCCAAGCAACTGAGCAATGGAACCAGCGTCGCCCTACCGGGTTCGACGTCTGATATCATTGTATCAAACGCAGACCTGGTCAATGTCAAGTCGGTCAATTGTACAGTAACCGTTTGGGACAGCGCCGATGAGAAAGGCCTCCCAGCTTCTTCCGCGATAATCGTAAACGAATACGCCGAAACCAACGTATTGCTGGGCGCTACGGTCGTTAGCCAAATTACGGGCAATACCACAGCAAGCAATCTCGTAGACGGCAACCGTACTAGCAGTTCCAAGTGGGACTATATCACTGGGACAAATAATCCAAGCGCGGTACCAGGACCGTGGAGCGCCGTGCTTGATATGGGTACCGAGAAAGAATTCAACAGATTTACGGTGTACCACTCAAATGCGTTCCCAACTCAAGACTATGACGCGAATCCATTAATACCCACATACGATTTCGATTTAAGTTACAGCAGCGACAATGTGACGTGGGTCACAAAGGAAATACGCGCCAATACGCTCGCTATCACTGACGTTGATCTTGGCGGCGTTGTTTCGGCAAGGTATGTCAGGATGACCGTAATAACGCCGAACAATGGCGGAACAACATTTGATACTGCCTACAAATCGATCAGGGTGGCGGAGTTGGAGGCGAATCTCGATACTGTTACGCAGTTGAGTCCTTCTCCCGTCGCGCTGTACAGTGGCGCTAACAAGGTTTCATTAGCTTCCGCTAAAGGCTCGGCGGTTGATGTTAAGTCCAATTTCTATGGTTCCGCGCTATCAAGCGCTATCAACGTGCTTGTTGCCACGTATAACAGCAAAGGCGTTATGCTGAAAATCGCGACGGCAGCCGCGAGCATTGACGCAAGCGGCAACTTGACCGGAGTTAATTCAGACTTTGTAATCCCGGCGGATACGGCGCGGCTCAAAGTGTTCCACTGGACTGACGAGACCATGATACCAGTAACTGAAGCGGTAGTGTTCGAATAAGCTATAAAAGAATAGTCGTAAGTTAAAAATCTGTCTCAAAGGGAACTCTTTCATAATCAAAAGGGTTCCCTTAAGCGTTCGCATACGTTCCTCACATAGGCTGATAACGGTTGATCAATGATAATCCACGCGTGCCATAGGGTCGAACCTATGTGTTCGCCCTCTTGCAGGTTTCCGGCACACTAACGGCTACAGACGATATGAAGATATCTTTTTCCAGTTTGGTGGAAAGCCCATTTTACTCAGCAAGT
>WRNV01000039.1 GCA_009776445.1 Oscillospiraceae bacterium
GCTTCTTCAACTATGTTCTTTGCGCGTTCAGGCATTTCACCATCACCCTTGCGCCATATAACATTTGTATCATTACTCATTTTATGACCTCCTCAAGAAGTTCTTCGTATTTTCGAGTTGTCAAATCAGCATGAATGATAAACACTTGTCCACTCGTACCTGTATCAGTAATCACTTCGATTGCTCTCGCTTTTGAGTCAAAACCCAAAAACAACAACTTTTCCAGCGTATCTCTCAACTATGCAATAACGTATGGGTCTGCGACTACAGAAAGCACGTCGAGATCTGATATCCCGTGTTTTCGCGCTGAATCAAGAATAATCAAGTCATCACCTCAGACAATAGCTTTTACATTTCCATTTTACCTTACTGTACACATGCAAGTCAATAATAAGGTGCTTTCCAAGTGCCCAAGTGTCGCGCCGCCACCTATGCCACCCCCAAGCCCAAAAATAGCCTATTGACTTTCAAGCCGCTTGAAGGTTTACAATACGGTAATCCATAAAACCACAGGAGGCTATAATTCCGATGCGGCAGATTATTCTAGACGATGAGTTCCAGTTCTTATTACCGGCGCTCGATGAAGAAACCTACAAATCGCTTGAAGAGAGCATTATTTTATACGGTTGCATGTATCCGCTTGTTGTTTGGGACGGAGTTCTTGTAGATGGATACAACCGCCACCGGATATGCACAGAACATGGCATTGCGTTTGAAACAATCGAAAAGGATTTCGATTCAAGGGAGGATGCGCTGATATGGATCATTAAGAATCAAGTGGCGCGGCGCAACCTTAGCCAGATGCAGTTGAGCTACTATCGCGGGCTGCACTATAACGCGGATAAAAAGAGTGTCGGGAACAACAGCGATGCTCTTCAGCGCTTTAAAGAGCAATTGTGCCAAAATGGCACAATACCCATCACACAGTCGACGGCGACGCGTCTTGCCGAACAATATAAAGTATCTCGAAGAACCATCTCCCGCGACGCAAAGCTGTCCACTGCGATCGACGCCTTAGGCGAATCATCCCCAGAGGCAAAGAGAATGCTGCTATCAGGTGAGCTAAAGCTCAACAAAAAGGATCTCGCAGAGCTGTCATCAATGAATTCGGAAGAAATCCAGGGAATCGCTGCGGAAATCGAAAACGGCACGTATGAGAAGCGACCTGCCGTGCCGACGCAGCCGGCGGATATTGCGCCGACTCAGCAAGAACGCAGCCCTGTTGACCTCATCCTTGCCGGTATAACACCGCTGAACACGGCTGACAGTTTGGCAGATGTGATCAGCTCTCAACTGCAAAATATCAGCGCGCTTGAAAGAACTCAACTGAAATCAGCGTTGCGGGTCTACATCGACCTGCTTGAGGTTTTGTACGTACAGATATGAAAAAGGAAATAATCGCTGTAATACTGTGCGCTTTAACAATGACGATAGTCTATATTTTGCTCGGACTAATTATGGAAAAAGAGTTGCCTTTATGGGTGTTAATTGCTATGGTGATTACCTTTATAACAACACGTGCTTTTTTATTTGTTATCAAGAGAAAAAAACAGTAGCCAAGGTTAAATATTGGGCGACAATAACGGGTATGCCAATCCTGACAAGTCGATTATCTGTGCTGAGATGTCAGTGATTTTACAGGACATTAGAATTGGAGCCGGAATCCGAAGATAGTACGTCTAACGTCAATGTGTCCTTCACAGATTGAGGTGCCAGCAGGTTTATTTAAGTTGACAGATGGCGTCCACATGCTTAGAATACATGTAGACAACAGGAGTGGCGGCATCGCCCAGCGGCTCATCACCTTTGCCCGAAACATAAACCAGATATCAGGCAAGCGTGCAATCATTACTGTCACTCTTGCGACGAATTGTCTACCAAGCCAGGCAGAGATATCAGTAGCGCTGGTTGTACCGCGAATATCATTAGAGGAGGATTGAGATTATGCAGGAATTTACAAAAGACAGCAGTATTCTCCAAATTACAGACGAAATACGTGAGAAAGCCGCCAATGGGCAGTATATTGTTTCTGATATAGTTTTACGGGAAAACGACCGTGAATATCAGTTTGTCGACCTTGTAATGGAGGGCGGCGGAACGTTGGGGATCGCTCTTGTTGGGTATATACACGCGCTTGAACAGGCGGGGATACGCTTTCTTGGCATTGGCGGCAGTTCGGTGGGGGCGATCGTGGCGTTAGTTGCCTATAGTTGCGGAAACCGCATAGAAGAAAAAGGGGAAAAGCTCGCGTATTTTATAAGCGAGATGGATCTTGGGGCAATGGTTGACGGAAAATTCTTTGCGCGTAGGCTGTCCAAATTGTTGGGCAATAGAAGCGCGACGCTACGAGCGCTGCGGATTGGAATTAACGCGATCTTTTCGTTACCAAGCATACTCTGCAAACTTGGACTCAATCCCGGCGACAAGCTCGAAAAATGGATATCCGACAGGCTACTTGATAATGGGATCAGAAGCCTTGGGGACTTAAGCAGACTAATAGATACGTTGCCAGAGGGTTTAACCCATAGAATTACGGGGAAACCGATCATTGATTACGATACAAGCCTTAGGATTGTCGTAGCCGACATAACCACCAGCACAAAAGTCGTATTGCCAGACATGGCGCCAATGTACTGGGAAGAGCCGAGTGTGGTAGATCCCGCATGCTTTGCTCGAGCTTCCGCGTCGATTCCTATATTCTTTCAACCATTCACAGTTAGCGGTGTATCCGGATTAATAGGAAACCGTGAAAACTGGGAAAAACTCGGAAGTTTTACTGGGAATATTCCTGATAAAGTGTCATTTGCGGATGGGGGAGTACTTTCCAACTTCCCGATCGATTTGTTTGATAGGCATGGCGTACCGCGAGCGCCAACGTTTGGCGCGCGGCTTGGCAGCAAGCAACGCTCAGTTAAGGAAATAAAAAAGATAGGGCAATACGCTGGGGCGCTATTTGAATCAATGCGTCAGTACGCGGACTATGATTTTATTTTCAAAAACCCGCTATATAATCAGCTGATAACACATATTCCCACTGAAGATTATTATTGGATTGACTTTGCGATGAGTCGCGAAGATCAGCAAGGACTCTTTAGGGAAGGTGTTGTTGCGGGCTATAAATTTTTAGAGAGCTTTGATTGGGCTCAATACAAACAATTAAGGGCGGCTGAAATTCAAAAGCGCAAAGGGCGTGACAATACTTCGAAAATTGGAGTCGAGAGTTGAGCGCTATAGATTTGAGACATAGCTCCCATCTGTCAGCACTCAAAATCCAACATGCCGCGAATTTGGCGCGCTTCATCAATGCCGGGGTACACTTCTTTCAACGTCAACCCTTTTTCAGTTAACTCAAAAACGCACCGTTCGGTAATGTATAACACCCGCTGCCCCCGCTTGATTGCGTTTACACCCGAGAAACTGATCGCGGAAATTTCCCTCTTGAACTTTGGAACCGCTCCTTCCCGCGTGATCTTCACTTCGCCGTTATCATTCGATACGATGAGCCCTTTTGTATTGAAACTCATGCAGAACACAACTGTTTTTGTGGCTTGGGTAATGTTGGCGAAGCCGCCAATCCCGGCATAGCCGCCCGCCAGCTTGTGGGCGTTTACATTGCCCCGTGCGTCAGCTTCTAAGCCGCCCAAGAAACATATGTCCAGACCGCCGCCGTCGTAGAAATCGAATTGTGTCGCCATATCACAGATCATATCCGCACCGATTGTCGCACCGAACGCCACGCCCGGCGCGGGCAGCCCGCCCACGCCTCCGGCCTCCACCGTGATGGCTATGTCTTTTAAGATGCCCTGCTTTGATGCGTATTTCCCCACCATTTCGGGTATGCCGATGCCGATGTTGACAATCTGGCCGGCGCGCAATTCCCTGGCAGCGCGTTTACCGATGATGTCGGCGGTTTGGTCACCAGTTTCCCTCTCCCTGCTTGTGGACAGCTTGTTGACAAAATAGTCCATGTGCGTTGCCGGGACATGCATATCTCCGGACAGGGCGGGGTTATATTCTATGGTTTCATTTTGATTCTCACACACTACCACAAAGTCCACCAAAATACCTGGTACGATCACGTTACGCGGGCGGGAAAATTCATGGCTTACCCGCTCCACCTGAACGATGACCTTGCCGCCGTTTCTCTTTGTCGCCTGTGCCATTGCCAGCGCGTCCACCGTCAGGTATTCTTTCTCAAATGAAATGTTACCGTTTGGGTCTACGGTTGTGCCTTTGATAAACGCAACATCGATCTTTGGCGTCTGATAAAGAAGATACTCATGGCCCTCTATCTCTCGGATTTTTACAAGTTCTCTATTCGATATTCCATTGAGCGCACAGGTATCTATACGCGGGTCGCAGTAAATACCGTCGCCCACCTCGCTTATAATCCAGTCCTTACCCGAAGCGGCGGCGCGTATGGTATGCGATAGCACTCCCAAAGGGAGGCAATACGCTTCGATTTCTCCTGCCAGCGCCGCTCGAATAGCGGCGGGCATACTGTTGTAATGCCCCGCTACAATTTCACGTACGGCGCCTGCTTTTATGTAGCGATCGGCATAGCGATTTTCATCCCAGGCGCCGAATCCCGCCGCGCAAAACAACCGCAGTTCCTTCGGGGATCCGGTTGCTGCAAACCGCTCATACAGCGCGTCGTGAAGCGCCTCGGGGTTGGACAGTGCCAAAAATGAATTGATGGCGATGCAATCTCCGTCCTTAATAAAGTCTATCGCTTCTCTGGCCTCTATGATCTTGAACATGGTTTTGCACCCTAAACTCAATTTATTTATATCACAGATTATATACCATGATCAGCCTTCTGCCAATATCGGCAAGGGGCCGTTTTTACGTTTCAGAACAAATTGGTGGTGCCGTGAATATCATTAGAAGAGGATTGAGGTTGTGCAGGAATTTACAAAAGACAGTAGTATTCCACTTTATTGTTTCGATTTTACATGACGATGTTTTTCTGAATCCAGGTCATGGTCCTTGTTTGCCATATTTGATTTTTGAAGCGCCGCCACCCATGCCACCCCCAAGCCCCAAAATAGCTTCTTGACTTTCAAGCCGCTTGAAGGTTTACAATATGTTTTTCATTAAATCAGATTACATTGAAGAAGAGGAGAACTATCATGAAAAACATTTCAAATCACATTAGAAAGATATTAACATTGACAATTGTCTGCTGCCTCCTAGTAACAACAATATCGTCAGTTAGCGTATTTGCTGAAGACATATCGATGCACTGGGCCGCTACTGATATCAACTACTTAATGGAGAAGGGCATTGTCAGAGGTGATGACATGGGTAACATTAACCCAAACAATAACATCACACGAGCGGAGTCCGTAGCCATCATCAACAGGGCTTTTGAGTTCACACAGATGGATAACTCAAATTTTCCTGACGTAAGATCCGGAGCGTGGTACTATAATGATTTTGCCATCGCAAAAAAAAATGGGTACATAATAGGTGACAATAGTGGCAGCGCCAACCCTGACAAACCGATTACCCGAGCCGAAGTGGCGGTGATCTTTGCAAGGGTGCTGGCATTAAGGCCCGCGTCCTACACAAGCACATTCGCAGACAACGCGATGTTCCCTGATTGGAGCACAGACAGCATCATCGCCATGACTGACAAAGGATTAATCCAAGGATACCCGGATAATACGTTCAAGGCGAACAATAACATTACCCGGGCTGAAGCCTTCACAATTTTGGCGCGGATACTTAGGGCAAATGGCAAAAAAAACGGTGATAATAAAACGCCTTCAGCGCCTACAGACGACGGAAACAATACCGGCGGTATCGGTATTCCCGGCGGCAACGGTAGTTCTGGCGGCAACGGTGGTCTCGGCGGCGGCGGAACGACGACAGCCAACATCATTTCAACTGTGCCTCTGACTGGAAGCGCAGACCACAACAGTACATATACGCTGCCCGCGACTGTGATAGCAAACCTAGACGGCGGCGGCACAAAAGATTTTGCTGTTACTTGGACTCCGTCAGTAGTGGACACCAGCGTCTGTGGAACGTTTGTGTTCGAGGGCGCGTTGACTATGACGTCTGGGTACGCTAATCCGAGCAATGTGAAAGCAAAACTAACGCTGACTATAAATCCGGTGATTACTGGTATTACCATCATTCAAAAGCCTGCGAAATGCCTGTACAATTTGGGCGAGGGGTTGCTTATCGACGGTCTAATCGTCACTGGCGAATACTCCGACGACTCCACAGTGGTTTTGCCGGTTTCTGTAGCTAATATAACCGGCTATGACTCGAACACCCCGGGCGAACAGGAATTGACTGTAACAGCGTTTAATTACAGTGCTACATTTGCCGTGGAGGTCTTCGACTTAGTTGAGAACGGAGCTTTGGTGGGAATTTTACAACCTGAATCCCAAACTCTAGCCAACGGCGTAGCAAAGACAGTCTCCGGGCTGAATCTACCGCCATTTGTAGTGATTCAAGTGGATGATGGTGATGATGCGATTAGAGCGCTTGCCGTTGTTGAGTGGGATGTCGCCGCAGCGCCCTATGACCCCGAAATGAAATCCGCTCAATCGTTCTATGTGAACGGCACGGTTACGTTGCCGGATGGCGTCGATAACCCTGAATCCGTCTCTCTAGACATTCAAATCTTCATATCTGTCTCCATCGCAATCCATACGGTCACTTTCGACTTAAACGGACAGACCGGCGCAGCCATTCGGTCGCAAGCAGTTGAACATGGCGGATCCGCAGAAGCACCTNCACAACCCACNTCCGTGTCGCATGACTTCATCGGTTGGTATCGTGATGCAAACGGCACCGGCNACGCGTGGAATTTTGCGTCGGATGCAGTGCTAGATGATGTCCATCTATACGCAAAGTGGGCGATCAAGACCTATACCATCAGCTTTAGCAAGGGTAACGCTGACGGCGATCCCACGCTACCGGAAAACCTTGTCGTCAATCACGGCACTGCCGCTGTGAAGCCGNCTGACCCGGCGCTGGCTGGATACGCTTTTGNAGGCTGGTACACCGACGCCGCCCTTGAAATACCCTACGTCTGGAGTACTCCTGTCACATCCAGCTTTGCATTGTACGCCAAATTTGCGGATGTGCTGACAGCGGCTCGGGACGCGTTGACCTTTGACCGGATTAAGGGTGCGAATACCAGCCAGCAGGGCATATTGACCAACCTTGCCCTGCTGGCAAGCCTGCCGGATCATCCTGGCATAACCATTACCTGGGTCTCCAATGACACAACCGTCATTTCCAACACCGGTGTCGTCACCCGTCCAGCCTCTTCCGAGGCCGACGTCGAAGTGATGCTCACAGCCACGCTCACGCTTGGCGGCAGAAGCCTGACCAAGAATTTCGACTTGATTGTCCGTAAGCAGGGTATTATTGACGTTGTGATTACCGGAGGCGACACGCGATATGCCCCGGGCTACCCGATTGCTAGTGTTGACAGCGAGGGACGCGTGACATTAAAAATTAAGCTAGAACCTAACGTTGCGACAGCCGTGAAGCCAATTATAGCGTATTTCGCGATGGATGTATGGTATGCAGAGTGGGCAAACTTTGACCGGGAATCCATATTGTTTGGGCATATGGTAATAAATGAAAATGCTGCCTATACTGTGCAAGCCAGTGGTCCCATCGGAGAGATGGTGATTGATGGAGACGGCGAGTCTACGTTCACTTCGCACTACAGTGTTATGGCAGGAACCAATCCGGTTGCCGTTGGCATTGTCTTGCTGGACAATGACAACTTGGACGATCCACTGTCTTCCGCCACAGTGATCCACCTAACTGCTGAAGAGACAGGCTATGTGGACTCCAGTGGACCATATGGAGTAGGCGTTGTGTTCAACGCCGCAGGCGACAAGATTTACGCATATTTTGATAGGCCGGTGAGTAACACAAACGCTAATCTGCCGCCTGTCACCGATTTTGAACTCACAGGAACGACCGCGACTGTAACAGATGTGAAGATCGGTAACGATCCAACCACATTTGAGGATAGGCAATCCTGGCTTGTTCTTACGCTTAGCAGTCCAGTTAGTGAAGCGACACAAGGTTCAGGGGTTCAGCTAAAGTATACAGCCGACAGTGGGGCAAATGTCATTACTGACACACATTCCAACGCAGCGACAAGCGGCATCGAATGGTGGGATATTACGCCAGGAAAGCAAAACATCTCGGCCTACGTTAATCCTTCAGAGGGAACCTTGGTAATTAACTTCGTTCCTGGTATCCGAATGTTGTCGAATTATGATAGTATCATTGACAGTGGTATATTTTCTTTGAGCTACAACAATACCCCAGTTGGAAATCTTAAGTTTGTGGAATTTGGCGTTGCAATAACCGCAGGTGACGTTTTCTTCTCCTTCAACAAAATTACAAGCGGAACTCCTACCACCGGCGATTTCAAAGTGACCATCACATCCGGGTTTACTAACTACGCCTTCGACCCAATCACAGTTTCTGCTCAAGTAGTGAATGGTGTCATGCCGCCAATCTCAACATCTGGTGTCAGCGCCGAACAAAGCGGATACGGCGGCATTATTGTGACTCTTCCGGCTGGGACTATACTCAGCGGCTACTCTCATTATGGGTGTTCGTATTCCCTAATGGCGGACGGCAAGCGCGTTCTTGTGCGGCAAGCCAACTATGGCGATCAAAATCAGGTGTACCTTGAACTCAGTGATCGGCAGTCAGATATCTTATCCAGCGCAGCCTCAGTGACGCTCACTTATAATCCGAATGCAGGAGGACACATAAGGGATTTGTATAGTTCCCTCTCCGACATCACCGGCGCGTTGGTTCCCGCTTTTGGGCCAGTCGCGGTAACAAAGTAAAACATCGCAGGAACACATGAAAAAGCCGGACAGGGTTGGAGTTTCCAATCCTGTTCGGCTTTATTCAAATACATGCGGAGGATCAGATTTTAATGCTCCTGATTGTATGCTAGAGTTCAACGAAAACTGAAATTTGTTGCAATAATCACAAATCTATCCTGCAATAAGTTGCAATTATTGGGTCGCAATACTTGCAATAAGTTGCGACGCAGTGATATAATTGTCATTGTGGAGGTGATTTTTGTGTTGCGGCGGAAAATATTATCACACTTGATTGAGTGGAAAAATAACGCCAACAAAGTCGCGCTGCTTGTCAAGGGAGCGCGTCAGGTCGGGAAAACAACGTCTGTGCGTGAATTCGGCAGGAGCAATTATGATAGTTTTATCGAGATAAATTTTGAACGCTCGCCTCTCGCCCGGCGCGCTTTCGAAGGCAATCTTGACGCGAGGACAATCATACTCAACCTGTCCGCTATGGGATATGGCCCTTTTGTCGAGGGGAAAACTCTTGTGTTTTTTGATGAGATACAAAGCTGCCCCAACGCGCGCACCGCTATTAAATTTCTCGTGGAGGACAAGAGGTTTGAGTATATAGAATCCGGGTCGCTGCTTGGCATAAACTATAAGGACATTTCATCGTACCCTGTCGGTTTTGAGGAACAGCTTTTGATGTTTCCGTTAGATTTCGAGGAATTCTTATGGGCAAAGGGCATAACGCCAGATGTTATCGATGCGGCGCGTGACGCTCACAAGATTATATCTCCTGTCCCGGACTTTCTTCACAAGCAGCTGATGAGGCTGTACCGGGAGTATTTGATTGCGGGCGGTATGCCCGGCGCGGTAAACGCGTTTCTCGCAAACGACGACTTTTCGCAAACGCTTCGCGTTCAAAACATAATACTCGGCAGTTTTCGCGACGACATCGCCAAATACGCTGATAAGGAAAAATATAAGGCAAAGGCCGTGTTTGACGCCATTCCTGAACAGCTCTACAAGAAGAACAAGCGCTTCATACTTGCCGCGCTTGAAAAAGGCGCCGGCAGCCGCAAGTACGAGCAAGCGACGATGTGGCTGTCAGAAGCAGGAATCGCCTACCATTGTTTTAANATTACCGCGCTCGAACTGCCGTTGTCATTTTCNGAAAAACGGAATCTATACAAACTGTATCTGCTTGACACCGGATTGCTATGCGCTATGACAATGGATGGTATACAAAACGCAGTGCTTTCTGGTGATATTCGCATAAATGAAGGAGCTGTTGCTGAGAATACAGTCGCGGCTGAACTTGTAAAGCGCGGTATCCCACTTAATTATTACGATAAGAAAACACGTATGGAACTTGATTTTCTGTTTAAGGACGATGGGCGCTTGTCTGTAATAGAAGTCAAGTCGGGCAACGACTATCACCGCCATACTGCGTTGGATAATGCCTATGTGGACAATCCAAATAAATTTTATCGCCGGATCGTATTATGCAAGGGAAACGTCGAACTAGCAAGCGATGGAGTTATTTATCTACCACTTTACATGACGATGTTTTTCTGAATCCAGGTTATAATCCTTGTCTGATTTTTGCAGCGCCGCCTATGTCAATGCCAAGCCCCATAATAGCTTCTTGGCTTTCAAGCCACTTGAAGGTTTAAAAGATACTTATCCATTATTTCACCTCTTCATTATTGCTGCGGAGTGTCTTCAACGTCAAAAGATACAATTAGTTCGCCTGTGTCGCCATTTTTGACTGTAATTGTCTCGGGAACAATATAGCCGCTGAAAATAAAAGTAATGCCCGCTCCGCCAATGCTATAATACTCGGCGCTATGCGTTTTTCCTCCGGCTATGCATTCGCCATATGCAGGTACCGCCCATTGCCCGTTTCTGAAAGACATGACATCGTAACCGTTGCCGCTGAACTCTACCGTCGTATTTCCGTCTTCATTGGCCCCTATGGTATACCCTGTAAGCGAGTACGTATGTCCGTACGCTTCGTATTGAATTGGGAATACGCCCGAATCGGATGGCTGACCCGGGATCGGTTGGGGGAATGCATTTGCGGTGTCCTCTACCAACAGTTCGTAGCCGGACGATGTTTTTGTTGCGAAGAATTGCAAATCCGTTCCGATGATACATTCTTTGCCCTCGGCGGAGAATATGAGATTTTGCCCGTCAATACCCACGCATTCGGCGTTTATAAACCAGTTTCCATCACCTGCTAAATAATCGCTGTCCCCATTTTCATCGATTATGCTGATACCGCCAATTGTAAAAGGGGTCAAGCTCGCCACCCTAACCTCCGTGACAGTGTATAACAAAACAGTGGCAATCGCCGGTTCCTGCACTGGAGCTGTAGTTGGCGCGTAGGATGAAGAAGGCGAGGAGGATGCTTGAGCAGAAGATCCCTGCGGTGTGGGACGAGCGGATCCTATGCCTGCTTCCAGCTCTTCCAGTTTCCTGAGTATTCTGATGTTTACAGTTTTTTTATATCCTTCTTCCAGTATGCTGATCGCTTGGGCTGTGTTATCCATCCCGATATATGCGTCCGCCGCGCTGATGTAGCCATATGCTTCCTCTGGCTCAATGCCAATGTATTCCAGATATTTTTCCAGAGCGTTAGCGTAATTGCCGCTGTCAAGATCATTGTCTGCCGAAGCGATCAATTTCTCAGGCGATGGCAGAGCGGGACGGCTGCTGCATGCGGTTGCACATAGAAGTATTGCAATGGAAAACAGCGTAATGCAGAGAGATTTGCAGGTTTTACCTGAAAAGAAATCTTTTTTCATTGTTGTTGGCTCCTTACCGTTCCAGACTGTCGACAAATTGTAAATCAGATCCATTGGTGCGAACTCTGTAGAAAGCATTATCCAGTATGTCCAGGAAGTAAACCCACTCCCCGACAATGTTGAGCAGCATGGCATTTTCGTCGTGGATTCGAATTGTTTCCGATCCGTCTATGCGAATTCTGTATATGCCGCTGGTATCTTCATCAAACAAGAAGCTCGAAACATAAAGCCAGTCTTCCGACACATTAAGGGAAGCAAGTTGCAAATCAAGAGGTACGTCAAAGTATATCTGACTATAATCAGAGCCATCGGTACGCATCCTATTTATGCTGTTGTATGTATCAGTGTAATAGATCCAATCGTCCTCAACAACGCATGACCGGAACGTACCATCGCCAACAATTTCAAAATCTGTGCCATCAATGCGCACCCTCGCTGGCGTTTCGCCTTCTATGCTGAAATATACCCGCTCACCGTCAGAACACAGGTTTTGCGCATATAATTCTATTAATAGCTCTTTATCTAGGCCATCAAGGCTTATTTTGTAGATGCCGTATGGCTCATCGAGGCTCTGACCCATATATTTATCGAAGTTCGAGTAGTAAATCCATTCACCGAACAATACATAGTTTGAGCAAAAACAATCGCTAACCAGTGTTTTATCGGTTCCGTCTGTACGAATTCTATAGATATGGTGGAGATCGGTATTAATGTAGTAGATCCACCCGCCTGCAACGCTTAGGTTGACGCTAGAATCATCGATCAACAGCGTTTCACCTGTGCCGTCGGTGTTAATTTTGTATATTCCGTCGGTTCTGGTAAAATATATCCATTCGCCCGCGATTGCCGCGATTGCCGCGTTTAAATAGTTTCCATTTGTATTACCGGGGAGGGTGTTAGCCGGCTCTGGCGACGCCTCCGAATCATCTGCCTCCACAGTATCCGAACCGGTTGTATACGGTCTTTCCAGCGCATCCAGCTCTTGCGACAACCTGCTCCGTATGAGCCTGCTTCCGGTCAGGTTTGCACCTTTCTCCAAAACCCTGACGGCCCTGTCTATCCTTCCAAGCCCTATATAGGAGTCAGCGGCGCCAATGTAAGCATCCGCCTCATTTGAATCGGCATCGATAGCTAATTGGAACTGCTCCAGCGCAAGGTCAAACCTGCCTTCAACAAGATAGGCAGCCCCCTTGTCAAGCGTATCCCTTATACTTATTGCAGACTCTCGCTGATAAATGCCGCCAATCCTACTGCTGAGGATAAGGAAAAGGGCGATTCCCAGTATTATGATTGCTGCGCCTGAAATAATGACTCCTTTTAGCCATGGGCGTCTATTCTGGGGCGTTAATTGTGGATTGAATGGTACGGGAGGTGCATATTGTTGAGAAGGCCATTGTGCATACTCAAAAGTAGGTGCAATAGGCATGGCTGTAGTAGCAGGCGCAGAGGAATGCACCGCCGGTATCGAATCTTCGGCAGACACTTCTGAAACTGTATTAGGCACATCAGCGCCCGATTTGATATGAATTCTGCTTCCGCACTCGTAGCAAAATGCGGCATCTTCCGTGAATCTGGTTCCGCAAACAGTACAAAACATTGCTTCATCTCCTATAAAAACTAAGCGCTTTAATCATTCCTGATATATACCCTGAATATCCTTGCCGAAACTCCCTTCGGGAGTGTCAACTACAACATAATATGACTGCCGGGTGATGCTTTGCGCAGACAGGAAAGCAATCGCATCCGCCTTGTTTGGCGCGCTGTATGTGACATATGTGCCTCCGCTTGTCCTATCTTCTCTCACATATTTTACATTGCTTGCGTTGCCGCCTTTGGATGGAATGATTTTTGCGTTTGCATCCGGCTCTTTGTCACCTTTTTTTCTGCCGTTGTGCTTAGTGAATACCTCGTGCAGCTCTTTCCACATGTCATGAGCCAATTCCGTACCCGCTACAAAAGCATCCCATTTACCTGTGGGCAGGCTGTTTTCCGTCGTCGCATAATAACCGAAACTAAAGACTTCATCGCATATTAGTTTTCCTGAATCGGACGCTTTGTGGATATATGGCAATTCAAGCAAGGCGTTGTGCGCGTCCGATTCGTTTGCGAAAATGTAATACACGAAAGCTTCGCGTTTATCATCGGGCTTAGCCAACCGCGACATCCAGTATGCACTCGATTGTGACTGGTTATCCATCCTCATACCTTTGTTGTCGTTTTCCCTATATGTGGATGTTTTCTGCAGCGGGGGGGCTTGATGTGGGCCTGCTGCTGCAATGCCGGCATTTACAGGTACGGGGTGTTGAGGCACAGTAATTTGAGACACATTGTATTGCGGCATATTGTATTGATGCGTGTTTAACGCAGGAGCACTGGAGTATACAGCAGTGCCAACCGAAGCCTGAGTAGGCGCGCTGCGCCAGGCTTTGGCTATGACAAACCACGTAATCAACTGATTGGCTAATCCTCCGAATGCAAAACCTATGTATGTGGGGGATGTGGCGGTAAATGGAATCAGTCTTATAAGCGCGACCATCACAGACATGCCTGCTCCAATCAGAGCCAAGGAAAAGCCCATGCGCCGATCTGTAGCAAGCATAATCATACCGACGACGGTTGGGATAAGCAACAGCGAGTGCAGAGCAAAAAAGTTGCCGGTTATGGACGGGAGCATATTCACTATTATGGATAAGCCCATCAATACAGCGACGATTATACACCAGGCGCGGGCACCTCCAGAGATTCGTATGATTTTGCTCCTGAATTCCGTCATCATGCGCGCCAGCAGCGCCGCAAGGAAAAAGAACCCGGCATTTATTATGATGCTAAATACTGTCCGAACAACTACGACCGAGTCCGGAACCCTGAACACTGTCCTGCTAAAGAACAGGCTGATCGCTAAAATGACAAATGAGGCCAACACTGCAAGCAGGCTGAATTTACGTTTGTCACGAAGGCCAATCCCACCACCAATAGCAATCGCTGCGACAGCCGCGCTGCGCAAAAATGAAATGCCAATATTTCTGCCGAATATGGGGGCGGAAACTATCAGCCCAAAATCAAAGATTTGCCTTTGGTAGAATAATTGTATGGAGTTTTGTGTGAATGGGTGAAGCAGCGCGAACAGCGCAAGCCCCGCAGAACCGATAATACGGTATTTAGTGCAATCCCTGAATGCAATAAAAAAGCCGAATCCCAGGATTAGAGGAAAAAGGGGAGCCATTATCATATCGCCAAAAAGCTTCACATAGCGGTTGGGCACGAACGCGATCATGATCATAAGCGCTAGCGCAGCAACGAACACCCCAACGGCGCGCCGAACATTGGGCTCATCGCCAGGAGTACTAGCAGCTGATGAGGGAGCGTCTTGTGGTAAACGAAATTGCGCAGGCCCCATCACGCGGACTGGTTGTGTTGCTGGTATTTGCGGTGGTGGGGCAGGCTGTGTTGATGGCGATTGCACCGGAGGGACAGTAAGGGCGGGTGACGTTTGCGGCTCAGTTTCACTCTTTAGCGGTGCAACTCTGCGTGCGCCGCATTTTGGGCAGAACTTCATCACATCTGCTAATTTGTTGCCGCAAGATGTGCAAAATACTACATGCTCCTCTTGCAACGGTTGGTCGTTTGACTGGGAAGCATTATTCGTTTGAGTATGCGGTTGTGCGATATTTGCTAAAACAGGGGAGCTCTGATCCATGCCGCCCGGTAAATGTGGTGTGTTCGATTGGCTAAGGCTGCTATAGTTATCTTGCGCTTTCTTTTTATGCTTTTTTTCTTTCTTCAATGTGGTTACAGCTTCTTCGCTTTCCTGCGCGCCAATCTCTGTCGCTCCTGAAACGATTTCAAGATTCTGCCGCTTTTTGTTGGCGATTGCGAGGAAGCGCAGGTTTACTGGTTCGTTCCCATTAGCCTCAATAATCAGCTTGCCGGGAAAGTTTGGCGATGTGACTGTATTTACTTTGTATTGCGTCTCAGCGGTTATACTTCCCCCATTTTTTAAGTCTCCAATATATGTACCATTTATATAAATTGCGTGCTTAACGACGGCGCCAACGATGTTTGAATCCCTTGTAATCACGATAGTACAAGGAGCATCCAGCACACTGTTGATTTGAAGTTCGCTTAATTGAGCAGGAAGGGTACCCGCATCGTCCTTCCGTTTCAGATAGGTAACGATGTTGTAGATATCGTATACCAACCATAATGCCCCGACTACCGCCAACGCTGGCCCGCTGTTCGTGCCGCGCAGCACCAATTGGCCCGATAACCCCCCAATAATCAGCAAAACGCTGAACAATGCCTGAAATATCCGCCATAACATGATTGCATTCCTCCCACAGCCATAACAAATTCCTATCTTCCTCAAATAAACAATATAACATGACAAAAGGTGGTATTCAATAAAAACATATTCGCTAACAGGGCGATTAATTTCATAACAATTGAAAAGGATTTCGATTCAAGGTAAGACGCGCTGATATGGATCATTAAGAATCAAGTGGCGCAGCGCAACATTAGCCAGATTCAGTTGATCTACTATCGCAGGCAGCACTATAATGCGGATAAAAAGAGCGTCGGGAACAAAGGCGACACTCTTCAACGCTTTAAAGAGCAATTGTGCCAAAATGGCAAAATACCTATAACACAATAGACGGCGACGTAGCTTGCCGAATAATATAAACAATACGCTCAGCGGAGTATTTCACTGCCGGGCTATTTTTGATGTTTGAAAAAACGCTGTGATAACCATATCAAAAAGCCAACATGGTGGAAATAATAGTTGAATTAAGCAATAATAGTGAAGTATAACAATTAAAACATGACTATATATTGAATTATATTGACATTATTATACAAGAAATACATCGTGATTATGAAAGATATTATATGTAAACCAGTATAAATACAAATAAATTCTATTTTGTACTTGACAATGTTTAGTAATATGGTAGAGTTAGCAGAAAATGCGTGTTTTACCGCAAGTCATTTCGGCAATTAAAGACGAATATTAACAAACAGGAGGCATTATGGAATCACTCACATGGGAGCTTTTACTCACGACGGCTGGATGTACAGCCGCCACAACAGCGCTAACGCAGGTAATAAAGAAACTGATCGGCATAGATCCCAAATGGATTGCGCTCGTCGTGGCGATCTTTCTCTCGGTTTGCGCCCAGATATTTTTTGTCGGCGCGACTGCTGGAGGCATAATCATGGCGACGATCAACGGCATACTGGCAGCCGGAAGTTCAATTGGTCTGTTTGAAGGCTTGAAAAGCATTGGGGGCAGTGAAGAAAAATGATTACTATTGCGCTTGACGCTGGGCATTACAAGTATACGCCCGGAAAACGGTGTTTAAAAGCATTGGACACGAACGAAACAAGAGAATGGACTTTGAATGATAGGGTTGCTCGTTATCTTGAATTCGCTCTAAATGAATACGACGACTGCTCGGTTATTAGAGTAGATGATAGAACTGGCGAAACAGACACTCCGCTTGCAACACGCGCAGGTTCAGCGAATTCAGCTAAAGCCGGTTATTTTATAAGCATACACCATAATGCTGGAATAAAAGGCGGTAGCGGCGGCGGAGTTGTTATTTATACGACGAAAAACCCAAACGCAGCCCGTACGCAGTTGCAAAAAGAAGTATATTCAAATGTTATCGAACATACAGGCCTAAAAGGGAACCGCGGTACTCCGTTGGCGCAAGAAAACCACACCGTAACATATCGCGCTAATATGCCGGCGGTCTTATGTGAATTAGGATTTATGGATAGCGCGACCGACGTCCCGATAATTTTGACTGAAGAATTCGCTATTGAAGCGGCAATAGGGGTTGCTGACGCGTTGGTTCAAATCGCGGGGTTAAAGAAAAAACAAAACACGATTCCGTTGGTAGATAGTACGCGAAGATATGACACAATCGAAGAAGTGCCAGTTTACGCGCGGGATATAATACAAACGTTAATAAATAGAAAGATTATCCAGGGTTATGGCAAGACGGACGCTAACGGCAACCCAATCGATATGGACTTATCTCTGGACATGATACGCATGCTCTGCTTCAATCAAAAAGCGGGATTATACTAAACAAGTGTAGCAAAAACACTGCTCTAAACAAGTGGTATGTTGGCTGCGAGTTGGATTCCAAGCAGCATTAAGAAGCGACTGATTGAAAGCAGTCAATCGAACAATCATTGAAAGCAGTCAATCAATCGCTAAAAGCCATCGATCAATCATTGAAAGACTTGTCCCGGTTTTGTATATAGTCCCGGTATTTTATGTCTTCGTTGCATATATGGCTAATCCACCAGTTTTTCAAAAAATCCATTAATTGATGGGGGTCATTGTTCAAGATGCTATCCTTCCCTATGCGGCCAAATTGGGACAACAGGTCCTTGTGCGATTTTTTGTGATCTTTAGCGTCAGGGAAGTTTATTACTTCAAAGAAATCTTCTTCAATCTTAAAATGGATTTTTGAGTAGCTATCCATCATGTCTACAATGGACTTCAGATTTTCCTTAATGTAGTTATTTTGCATCCCAAAATTTAAAGAATTGATAATAGTGACGATACCCCTGTGTTGCTCGTCGAGGATCGGGATACCCAAATTATATTCCGGCTGCCAAACAATAAAAACATTGTGATCCAATAATTTTGAACGAGCCTCGCTTATCATAGCGTTTATCTCCTCATTTTGTAACTCTTCCAATTACTTTTCCAATAACAGGCGACGGCTGCGCTTTATACTGGCGCTACTTTACCGTTTTCCGTCCAACTGTCAAGATAATTGACCCACCACTGCATAACTTGGTCAAGTGAAGGCTGGGCATAGAAGGAAAGCGCGAGAGACTCAACCTGAATTTCATATCGCCTTGCGCCCACAATGATAATATCGCCGCCGCTTACTGGCAGCGCTTTTTCAGAATTCTCCTCGCCGAGCGAAAGCCCAAGGGATGAAAACGTGCCGTCTTCATTGTAATAGTCGGAAATGGTATAAGTCTTTCCTGCATTCGCGCCGACACTCGAAGCTCTTATTGTCTCCTTGTATTCTGCTATATTACTATTACCATCCTTGTCCTCCTCGATAGTCGCGGTTTTCGTCCCTGTCGCCTGCGATAGCTGCGATGGCTGTGATGGCTGCGATGCCTGTGCCGCCTGTGTTTCGTACGATCCGCCGGCGCCAGTCCTGCTCACCATGAGTCCCAAGCTCAACAGCGCCACAAACGCGACGGCCACAATGCCCGCAACCCGCGATGATTTTCTGAACTTCAAAACGTTTTTGATGCGTTTCTTCACGCCGTCCTCGCCAAAAGCAAGAGCCGATCCTCCCAAAACACGTCTATTCGCCGCTAGAGACAGCAGCGACAACGAATAGTCCTTGTTTATTCCGCTGCCCAGTTCCGTTAACACACGCTCGTCGCAGGACATTTCCATATCAAGTCCCATCAGTACGAAAGCCGCCCAGATTAGCGGATTGAACCAGTGTAAACAGACTATAAAATACGCCACAAATTTGATGATATAGTCTTTTCTACGGATATGCGTCCGCTCGTGCAATATGATATAGTTTCGCTCCTGTCCCGATAAGTCCAGCGGGATATAAATCTTCGGTTTGAACACGCCGAGTACGAAAGGCGATTGGATCTCGTCTGTTTCATAAATGTCGCCTTCAACGCGGATAGCCGAGGCCATCTTGTTTTTAAGACGGATATAGCCAGCCACACCTAAAACGAGCAGAATAGCCGAACCCGCAAGCCAGACCCATGATCCTACCGCTGTCCAAAGCCGCAACGAGTTAATGCTTGCGGCGTCAATATTGACCGGCGACGACGGTAGCACGGCGGCGACGGCATCGTTTACAAACGCTATTCCGCTGTCGACGCTGGGGACAGGTTGCGTGGCGATGTCCGGCGGTATGATTTGAGCATTGAAAGGAATCAGGCTGAAGGCGCTCTTGATCGATATGGGGAACGCAAGCCTGAAACCCGCGACAGCCCATAGACAGTACGCGATTATTTTCGGGGCTTTTTTAATCGACAGTCTAGCAAGACATATTGCAGCCACTACAAATGAACCGGTCAAACTCATGTTGAGGATCGTAAGGAACAGTTTATCCACCGCCGACGCCTCCTCCATGTTCATCTATAAGATGCTTCAATTGCGCGACTTGTTCCGATGAGAGTTTCCGGTTGCTCGTATATGCCGCGATGAACATGGGTAGGGAACCGCCAAATGTGTCGTCTACGTATTTGCGACTTTGTTCCGCTATAATTTCGTCGCGCGTGTAGAGCATAGCCACGGTTGACTTTTCATTACTGGCGAGGCCTTTGTCTATCAAAAACTTCAAATTAGTGAACGTGGTGGATTTTTTCCATCCAAATTCCCGCTCCGCCATCCTAATCATTTCCATAGAAGCAAGCGGTTCGTTCGCCCATATAAGTTCCGCCAGTCTTGTTTCGGCGTTTGTCAATTTGAATACAGGTTCCATGATGTGACCTCTATGATGGTAAAAGTCCGATAAAAGTTTGAATTTGTTGAATCTGGCATAAGTCTAACACAATCCGACCAAACTGTCAATAGTGATATGATAAAATGTAATTATTTAAACATAAAAGCGTTACTGTTCAGACGGCATCCAAAAACACAGGTTGGTTACAGCCAACGCACTAGTACATTGGTGAAAACTTGTAATATTAGTCAAAACTTGTGTGCGGAGCCTGTAACCATTGCGATTTTTTGGATACCCTCTGAACAGTTACACAAAAGCGCCTCCCCTGGCTTGAACTTAGCTAGGGGAGGCGCTAGTTGCTTTTCTTTTAGGATAAAACTAATTGCGCTATCGATGTTTTTAGATTATTTGCAGCTAAGTCGACGTTTGTTTGCGACGTAGACGTTGTTATGGCTTTGGCAGCGGTGAGAGCCGATTGAAGGCTCGCCCAGCTTGCAGCCTCGTAATCCGATGCACTTAGCGACTCGGCATATGCTATTCTGTCGCTCAGCAGCGACAAATCAGAGCCTGGCAATAAGCCCCAGAACTCCAGCTCCGAAGCGTTCCCCCATGAGCCGGAAGAGAATTGGATCCAAAAGTACCTATACGCAGTGCTTCTATTCGCTGATGAGACATCGAACTGATACCACCTGGCGGCGCCGCTAACGGAAACGGTCGCAAGCAAAGTAGTGCCGGAACCAGTACCATTTGTTGCGGTGTTAGAGCCGCGTATCGTGCTGTTGTTAATTCTCGTGGAGAAATCAGAACGCGGGTACACCCTGACATAATGGAGATAAGCCGAAACGCCCGCACCAAGATCGTAACCCGCGTGATTGCTTGTGCTGTCGGACGCAGAATCATAGAAAGTGTTGATATCGCCGTCAAAAATCAAGTTATATGTACGGTTGCTTCCATACGTTCCAGAAGTCCCATAGTGAGAAGCGCCTTCAATATCGTTGAGCTTGATAATGCGCGAAACAAGTTCGCCCCTAGCCGCCGCAAGATATTCTACCGCGCTGTTTACCATAGACCTGGTGGCGTCGTCGTCGAGGCTGATTATCTTCACTGCGTCCAAAACAGCACTAAAGGCGTCGACGCTCAGCTTGGTATAGTATTGGAAATCAGATGCGCTCATCATTGCTTCGGCGGAGGCTATATCGGCTAAAAGCACTGATTTGTCAACTATCCAGGGCTCGATAAGAGTCTCGTTTGCCAGCAAAGGCACATAGTCGTCCGCGTTCCAAAGGAAGGCTTTGACAGTTTGCCCTCTTGACTGAGCCATCGAAATAGCTTCAATAGCAAATTCGCCGACGGCGAGACTTCCGGTTTTAGACACCATATCTACTAGTTTGCCATCAACGCTGTAACAAGCCAGTATCGTCAAATAATTAAGCGGCCCGCCCTCCGCGACAACTATATACTTGGCGTCGGCTCTATAGTCTCCGGGTACGATTTCAATCGACGAGCCGAACACAGTAACGCGCGCTACGACATACCTGCCAACCTCCGCAATCACGCCCTCAACTTCGAATGTACCGGGTGCCGCGTATTTTTCAGGGCTGACCGGATCCCATACGACGCTCAGGTTTTCCGTTATGTCAGAGTATAGCACCGGAACGGTAGCGGGAAGAGCGGGGGAGACGCCGACGGGTGTTTCAATGTTTACATCCGGGACGGCGGTCAGGAAATTCGATGTGAACGGCTGGACAACTCCGTTTATTTTGAAGTTTTCAAACGTTGCCGGAATTTGTGCAGCCGTCGTGGTTCCTCTTATCGCGTACAAACCGACGCTTATTGTACTCGTGCTGTCGATAGCCGTGTTACCGGTGTAGGTTTGCACTAGCGTCCACGCGGCGTTTTCGTCTTCGCGGAAATAGGCGCTTATCGTCGCCCCTTCCTTGACGAGCCTTAAATAAAACTTTGCCGCCGAAGCCGCAGTACCATAACGGTTTTCTGTGGCGGTCGACGCGGAGGACCCTGTTCTGCGCATTCCCATGAAGCACTGGTTTGGGGTAGCGCCGCTGTGGAAGCGCCGCATCACCGAGGCATATGTATAGTCGTCTACGCATATTATAATGCCGGCTGTCTGATAGTTCGCGGTCGGCGAGTACGTTACGTCGCATGTCACTTCGATCGGATCCGAAGAGTTCGCAATGTCCATCAAATGCAGATTCCTTGGGTATTTTGAATCGAAGTTAGAGGAATTCAGATCATATAAATCACCGTTATCCGTCAAGATCGTGGCGCTGGTCGGCGAGTTATAGGTGACATTTGCGGGAACGGGGTATTTATTATACCACGGCGATTTAAGCGTGACGACGCCTCTGTTGGCGACGACTTCCAGGAACGCATCGATAGCCGCATTTATCCTGATCCTCGCGGATTCAATGTTCGCGACGCTCACAGGATCCAAAACTACGGCCTCCGCGATAGCAATCTCGGACTTAAGTACTTGTGAGGCTGTTCTGATGGATACATAGTTTGCAATTAGCTGCGCATTATCACTAATCGTTTGATATGCCCTCAATATCCTGCGACTCAGCACGCTGACCGGGAGAGACTTGGTTATCTTCATCGCGGCGCCGCCCGTAGCCTTCATTGGCAGGTTGATGACGGAGTCTTTAGTAATTTCGACCGTTTCGACAAGCATATCATTTATCGTCGCCCCGTCGCGATAGATGGAAGCGTAATATATTCCATCGCCCAGGAAGTCCATCGGCAGATCCAATGTCTTTGCTGTGTTGCACGTCGCTGCGACATACCAGTTATCACCGGTTCTGCGGGCGACTGAAACGTAACTATACGGTTCACAGTCAAGGAACCTGGTTTCATCCCACACGGACGGAATATCAAGGAAGAAGTCGTACGCCGGCGAGTTTCTATACGTGTCGGGCTTGTCGGCGTAACTGTTGATTCCGCACTCGATCAAAACAGCGAACGCTACGTTTTGTACGACCGTCTGGCGGTTTGAATTCCATGAAGGNGACAAAACCGGCGTAAAGTCCATCGGGCCTACCAGATTTCTCATGAANGGCCATAGAGTCGACTGCTGGGCCGGCGCTTGCAAATTGCCTTTTTGCTCNGCGCCGCGGATGCCCTCGCGTCCTATAACGTGAGGCCATGTGCGCCGTTCGCCGGAAGGCGGGTTTGAGCCGTGGAAGTTGACCATTAAGTGATATTCCGCGCAAACCTTTGTGATGGTGTCGTATTCTGTTAGATAACTCTGGTTCTCGTTGTTGTAATAGTCAGCCTTTACGCCTACAATGCCTTTTGCTGCCCAATCGCTGAAAACTGCGCGGCATTTCGCTTCCGTGTTGAGGTTGCCCCGGTTCCCCCAAGCCCATAACCCGACGCCCTTTTCTTTAGCGTACGCGACAAGAGGCTCAAACCAATCGTAGTAATTTGTAGATCCGCCATCAACATCCGGCTGCCAGCCTGCGTCCATCAAAATGTAATCCCAGCCCATTTCTGCGGCGAAATCGACGTACCTCATGTAGGTCGCGCCATCATTGCAGGGATCGCCGTTTAGCCATGTCCAAGCGGTGATGCCGGGCTTGATCCATGATGTGTCGGTATCTTCCAGCTTATTTGGGGCGGCTAAGTTTTCAAACATCGTAGAATTGGCGATAACCGTTGGAGACCCGATAACGGCCGCCCTCCAGGGAGATTTCCACGGAAGCACAATGTTTACGTTAGACGTTTGGTTCGTACACAACCTGACGCTGAGGTTTCCGTCGGTATCCGTTCCGCGCAGCAAGCATCCCGCGTACGTAGAGTTCACCTCAGCCGCGCCTATCGTCATATAATCATTGTTAGCCGTTCTAACCAAAATCGGCATACCAAGGTTTGTGTTGTTTAGCCCGCTCAACGCGTATTGAGAGTAGTTGGTCTCGTATACGTTGTTATAAGGCATGGCCCAAACTGTGGAACCGGTTGTTAGCCGTATTGTTGTCGCCTCTCCAGTATTGGAGTTTGTTCCGCCTGTATACGAACCTGTTCCTGGTATGTCGTACCTGAACGCCATGCCATCGTCATACGCCCTGAAAATTATGTTGAACACTCTCGAATTCTTTGTGAATGAGAGCGTCAACTGTTGACATTTGTCGACATATTCTGAAAACTTGCCCGAAATCATCTCATATGTCTCGTTAATCGAAACAAGGCTTTCGGAAGTGTAAGTGAGTCCCGTCGTAAAGTTTTCATAGCCTGTTACATTAATACCCAATGCCGATTCACGGATCATATCCCTGCCGTCAAGCTTGGTCGAGTATGTAACGGCGCCGGTGTCAGACAATTCGATCGTGACTTCGATTTTCTCATTGGGCGATTTTAATGTCCAGCTTTTGTCCGTAGCGGCTTGGGCGTTTAAGACAAAACCGCCCATGATCACAATAATAATAAATGTCAATACTACCAAAGATATCAGTTTGTTTTTCATTCTTTTCACTACCTTTCAAATAGTTATTAAATTGGGAAATCAGATGTTAGCGAACATCTATTGATTTACCGCACATATATCACCGCCTTTCCATATCCAAACTTCTCAGCGACGCGCTATCGCCTCTCCCGTAATGCTTTGAAAAATCCGGTGAGCAATCTGGAGCATTCGTCCGCGAGTATGCCGCCTGTAATGTGCGCCGCGCTGCCGTACGGTTCCATAAACAGGTTGATTACACTGCCGCAAGAACCCGTCGATCCATC
>WRNV01000040.1 GCA_009776445.1 Oscillospiraceae bacterium
AGAACACTCGCACTGGTGCGCGAGGCGGGACTTGAACCCGCACGTACGTATTGTACACTAGAACCTGAATCTAGCGAGTCTGCCAATTCCACCACTCGCGCGTAAAATCATTAAACAGGAAAAGTTCTGGAAGCTCCCAACGAGCAGTTACAGTATAGCAAGCAGACAATACTGTGTCAAGGCAAAGATAGAAAGTGCTTTGCTTAATTGGAATTTGTTTTTCATTACCGTTTCCTTTCTCCTTAGAGATAAACGTTATAATGACATTAAATAGCCATAAAAGTCAAATAATGATGCTAAATAGCCACAAAAAGTGAAGTTTAAACAACAGTTGTAAGGGTAGCAGTTTTTACGAGGTAATGAACGGTTACCAAAAATTGAAACTGTTCAGTGGGCATCCAAAAACACAGTTTTGTTACAGCCAACGCACTGGTACTGCGGTGAAAACTTGTACAATTGTCAAAACTTGTGTGCGGAGCCTGTAACCATTGCGAGTTTTTGGACACTCACTGAATAGTTATCAAAAATTCTATTATTGAAACACAAAGGAAACACAAAGATGTTGAAAATTCATTTCAATGTGCTATAATATAGCTCTGCGGCTCATTTATCTATTATTTGAGGTCAAATTTGGATGGGAAAGATAATAGCGGTGGCGAACCAGAAGGGCGGAGTCGGCAAAACAACTACCTGCGTGAATCTCTGCTCCGCGCTGACCGAGACGCGTAAACGCGTCTTGCTTTGCGACATGGATCCGCAAAGCAATTCGACGACCGGCATGGGCGTCGACAAAACCAAAAATGTGACGAATATTTATAATGTACTCATTGATGGCGCCGACGCTGCTGAAGCGATCAAGAAAACTCCGTATGGCGACTTGCTCCCTTCAAACAAAATTCTGTCAGGCGCGGGTATTGAGCTCGTCAACATGAAAAAGCGCGAATTTGTCCTCAAAAACGTGCTCGCCAAGGTACGGGATAACTATGACTACATACTCGTTGACTGCCCGCCGTCACTGGAGATGCTGACGGTGAATTCGCTTTGCGCCGCCAATACAGTGCTTATCCCCGTCCAATGCGAGTATTTCGCGCTAGAAGGGCTTTCCGACCTGATGACGACAATTAGAATGATCAAAAAGTCGCTCAACCCTGCGCTTGAGATTGAAGGCGTGCTGCTTACGATGTATGACTCGCGGACGAATTTTTCGTCTCAAGTAGCGGCGGAAATCAAAAAGTTTTTCGCTCGCAAAGTGTACACCGTATCGATACCGCGTAGCGTCAGGATCGCGGAAGCGCCTAGCCATGGGCAGCCTGTCCTTAAGTACGACAGATCTTCGCGCGGATCATTAGCGTACGCTGAACTAGCCAAAGAGTTCATTAAGCGCAACTAGCGCGTCATTGTGTTGTATCTGCTGCCAGTGCCATTATATTCCGAACGGCGCTTTGAAATTTCACTTTGAGGGAACCATTATGAAACAAAGAGGCTTGGGAACTGGTCTTGGCGCGTTATTTGGAGACGCGGCGATCGAAACTGCGTCAAACGACTTTGAATACGTGCCACTCCAACGCGTCGAACCACGCGATGAGCAGCCGCGCGCGGTTTTTGAGCAGGTAAGCATTGAAGAACTCGCCGCTTCAATTCGTGAGCATGGTGTACTGTCTCCACTGATGGTGCGGAGTATGGACGACGGTTTCTACCAAATAATTTCCGGCGAGCGCCGGTGGCGGGCCGCCCGGGAAGCCGGACTCACTGAGCTTCCGGTTCGCGTTGTAGTAGCGGATAACAAGACTGCTCTTGAGCTTGCCATGGTTGAAAACCTGCAGCGCGAAGACCTAAACGCAATAGAAGAAGCGCGCGGTTATAGGACGCTAATGGAAGAGTTCGATATGACACAAGAAGAGGTTGCGCAGCGGGTGAGCAAATCCCGACCAGCGGTCGCCAACGCCCTTCGGCTCCTTTCGCTTCCCTCAGAATTGATGGAATTCGTGTTACGTGGAGAGCTGTCAGCAGGAAGCGCGCGAGCTCTGCTATCCATCAAAAGCTCCGACGCAATGTTAAACGCGGCGAGACTTGCGGTCAACAACAATTTGAGCGTCCGCGAGGTCGAAGACTTAATCAAGAAACTCGATAAAAGTAAAAAGCCCCCGCCTAAAAAAACCGGCGTCGCCGTTGACTATTTACTGGACGCCCAAAACCAACTAACGGCGAACCTGGGTAGGCGCGTTGCGATAAAGCAGGGCAGGGGAAAGGGAAAAATAGAGATAGAATACTATTCGCAAGACGATTTTGACATACTTTTTGACGCGCTGTCTACGCTGGTAGCAGGAAAAAAGCCGGAGGTCACCATTAATGATTGATATTAAACTCATTCGAGACACACCTGAAGAAATTAAATTAAGCCTTCTGAAAAAAGGCTCTGACTGCTCAACTGAAATCGATCGCATTATCGCGCTCGACGCCCTACGACGCAAAATCATAGCAAGCAACGAAGAAAGCAAAGCGGAACAAAACAAGACTTCAAAAAAAATTCCTCAAATCAAGAAAGATGGCGGCGATATCGCGGCGATATTCGAGCGTCTAAACTCACTCAAAGAAAGCATCCGCGCTGCGGATATAGAGCTTCGCGACGTCGACGCGGAACTGGATGCGCTTATGCTTCGGCTCCCAAACCTTCCGGACGCAGATCTTGCTTCCGGAGGAAAGGAGAACAACGAACCCCTTCGCTATTATGGTGAGCCGCATACGTTTGATTTTGAACCAAAAAATCATATCGACTTATGCTCCAAGCTAGAACTAATCGACTACCAGCGCGGCGTGAAGCTCGCGGGCAGCGGTTTTTGGATATACCGGGGCCTTGGCGCAAGACTTGAATGGGCGCTGCTCAACTATTTCATCGACGCGCATATAGCCGACGGTTACGAAATGCTCTTTGTCCCATATATACTTGAATATACCTGCGGCCTGACAGCGGGCCAGTTCCCGAAATTCGCCGACGAGGTCTATAGGATCGCGAACCCGACTGACGAAAGGGTACATTACTTGCTCCCAACAGCGGAAGCGGCGCTCGTTTCCTTACACCGTGACGAGATATTGAGCGAAGTTGAGCTGCCGAGGAAATATATATCTTTCACGCCATGTTTCCGTCGAGAAGCAGGAACATATGGTTCCGACGAACGCGGCATGGTACGCGGGCACCAGTTTAACAAGGTGGAAATGGTCCAGTACACTACACCTGAAGGTTCTGACGCCGCGTTTGACGAGCTCGTTGGCAAAGCCGAAGCGTTAGTCTCCGGCTTAGGGTTTCATTTCAGGACGGTCAAACTCGCCGCTGCCGACTGCTCTGCTGCTATGGCGCGCACATACGATATTGAGATCCAGATACCGTCTATGAACGGGTACAAAGAAGTCTCTTCTGTCTCGAACGCGCGCTCATACCAGGCACGACGAGGCGCGATGCGTTTCCGCCGCGAAGCGACCGGCAAGACGGAATTCATGCACACGCTCAACGGTTCAGGCCTTGCGACAAGCCGGATTTTGCCCGCCCTAGTCGAACAGAACCAGCAAAGAGACGGAAGCATCGTAATACCGGAAGCATTGCGTAAATACCTTGGCGGAATGGAAATCATCGAATCGCCAAAATAGTTTAGCAAAGGAATACAAAGTATGCGCAAACATAAAAAAAACAATGAAACGACAAATCTCAAGAAATTCCTGCAAGAATTCAAAGAATTCGCGGTAAAGGGGAATATGATCGACCTGGCAGTAGGAATTATCGTTGGCGGCGCGTTTTCGGCGGTTGTCAACTCAGTCGTTACGAACCTTGTTACACCGCTTATTGGGATACTAATCGGAGTCGATTTCAAAGAATGGGCGATCAAGCTGCCAAAACTCTACGGGAACGCTGAACCTGGTACGCTTGCTATAGGCACGTTTCTCAATAGCGTTATCAGCTTTATAGTTATAGCCTTCATAGTATTTGTTTTTGTAAAAGCTATAAATAAATTTCGAATCAAGCAACAACCAAAAAGCACTTCAGTTCCCCAGTCGCAATCTAGTGAAGAATTACTTCTGATAGAAATACGCGACTTACTTTCAAAAAAACAAAACCCATAATAGTAAAGGGATGTTTGCATAATTATTTATGGAAATTGAAAGCATCGGACCAACTTTCGCTCGCGGCGCGGAAGAATTGGGTGTCGTCATGACGCCGTCAATTGGCGTCGCTTTTCAGCAGTATTACAGCTATCTCGCCGAACGCAACGCCACTATGAACCTGACGGCTATTTCAGGTGTACGTGATGTTGTAACCCAGCATTTTCTCGACTCGATCGCCCTTGTAAAATTTGCGAGTTTTCAAGAGGCGCACGTTATTGACATCGGCAGCGGAGCAGGATTTCCAGGCGTACCATTGAAGCTCGTTGAGCCGTCAATCAAACTAACGTTGCTTGAAGCTACGCTCAAACGCGTTGAATTTCTATCAAGCCTATGTTCCAAGCTCGATCTTGAAGTGGCTTGCATTTGCGCTAGGGCGGAGGAATTGTCGAAAAATCCAGATGTGCGCGAAAAGTTCGACATCGCAGTCTCGCGCGGCGTCGCTCGCATGAATGTCCTTAGCGAACTCTGTTTACCGTTTGTACGCGTAGGCGGTATCCTAATAGCTATGAAAAGCGTGACGACAAACGAGGAACTCGCGGAATCCCGAGTTGCGTTACTTGCGTTGGGCGCGGAGGAGCGCGGATGTTTCGACTACACGATACCTGGAACCAATATCACTCATCGCGCCATCGTCATCAACAAAACTTCGCGCACCCCGGAAAAATATCCTCGCCGATTCGCTAGAATCCAGAAATCTCCGCTTTAAAAGGACAGCTAACCAGACGGTATTAATCAGAACCAAAATCAGTCAAACTACTGCAACGCAACTGGTTTCGGCAATTGTTTCACGTGAAACATTCGACTTCATAAAGGGGCATTCTATGCTTTCACTAACAAAATCATTACTGAGCGAACCAGAATTTAAACGCCTTATTGCTGGTATTGAAGCCGGCACATGTCCCGCCGTAGTTTCAGGTCTCGCGGAAATTCATCGCGCCCATCTCGCCGCCGCGATCAGAGCCGTGACAATGCGCCCTGTCGCTGTCATTTGCTCTGCAGAGGATGAGGCGGAGCGCTTGGCGAAGGATATCGCGCCATTGACTATGGAACAGGCGCTTACTCTGAATGTAAGAGAGTTTACATTTCACAGCGCTGAAGTCGTCTCTCGACAAATAGAACAGTCAAGGATTGGCGTCCTTAACTCGATGGTAAATAATATCGCGCCGATTGTCGTCATGTCTATAAGCGGAGCGCTACAGCGCACTATACCGCCTGATAAACTCAGCGATGTTTCATTTAACTTAAAAACAGGCGGGACTTATGACCTGGATGAAATTACCGAGAGCCTCGTAATGTGCGGTTACAGTCGAAGCGAGCAAGTCGAGGGGCCTGGGCAGTTCGCGCTGCGTGGTGGGATACTCGATTTCTTTTCGCCTGCTCACAGCGAGCCTGTCCGATGCGAATTTTTTGGCGACGAGATTGATTCGATGGGCTTTTTCAACGTTTCTTCACAACGCAGGACCGAGTCTCTGAATAATTCCCGGATCACTCCCGTTGCGGAAGTTCTTCCATCTCTGTACAGCGGGGATAATGGGACAGGCGCGACAGCTTTGGCTGATGAACTCGATAAGCTGATTGCGCGCCTGGAAAAGCACAGGACGGTTAACCCGACTCTGATTAAGCACATCGCCGATGATATTGACAAGTTAAGGTCTGGCCGGAGCTTCCCCGCCGCAGACAGGTATATAGAACTCATTTTTTCAATGGCGACTGCCCTAAATTACCTCCACGAAGACACCATTATCATCGTATGCGAGCCTGTTCGCGTGAAAGAACGCGCAACAGGTTTCTTCAAACTTCTTGCGGAAGACAGCGTTTCTCTTCTTGAATCGGGGGAGCTTGAGAGCGGACTCGTCAGATTCGCCGAAGACTGGGACGGGTTCTTATATAGAATGGACGACTTTCCCGTAATAATGGCTGATAGCTTTACCGGGTCTTCATATCCCCTTCGGCCTCGGATGATGATAAACATAAGCACAAAAAGGCTCCCATCATATTGTGGAAGTATGGAAACGGCGGCGGCGGACATAGCGCATTATAGAGAATCAGGCTTTAGGACTGTCATCCTATGTCAGGATAAGCGGCGCGCAGCGCTGCTTCGCGAGTACCTCGAAGAACTCAAAATTGTATCCGCTCTTGATTACGCGCTGGCGTCACTCCCGGATTTCGGCCAATGCATGATAACGGTGGGCGAGCTTTCAGCGGGCATGGAATATCCCGGGATTAAGCTTGCGGTTATAACCGAGGGCCAAATGATAGCGCAAGCGACGCCGCGACGCGTCAAAAAGTACAAAGAGAAAACAGGCCGGGAGCGGCTGCAGAGTTTTACCGACCTGTCTCCAGGCGACCTTGTCGTTCACGACCAGCATGGCATCGGGCGTTTTGTCGGGTTTTTCAAGCTCCCGGTCGACGGCGTGGAAAAGGATTATATCAAAATCTCATATGCTGGAACCGACAGCCTGTACGTACCGGCAACGCAGCTAGATATGGTCGCGAAATATATAGGCGGTATTGTTGAGGCAGAAGGGGAAGAAGGCGGAAGGGGAGTAGTCAAGCTCTCTAAACTGGGCGGCACGGAGTGGACAAAAGCGAAGACTAAAGCGAAAACAGCCGCTAAGGAGATGGCCCGAGAACTGATAAAGCTATATTCACAGCGGCAGCGAATCGCCGGTCACCGTTTTCCGCCTGATACTGTTTGGCAAACGGAATTTGAAGGAAGGTTCGGCTATCAGGAAACGGACGATCAGCTAAAATGCACGCAAGAGATAAAAGTGGATATGGAACGGGCAGTCCCGATGGATCGCCTACTCTGTGGAGACGTCGGTTATGGGAAGACAGAGGTAGCGTTCCGGGCCGTAATGAAATGCGTACTCGGCGGATACCAAGCAGCGATACTCGTACCCACGACGGTGCTAGCACAGCAGCATTACGTCACTTCAATGCGGCGTTTTGCTGGATATCCTGTAAATATCGAGGTTTTAAGCCGCTTCAGAAGCCCCGCGCAGATAAAGAGGGCTCTACGTGATATCGAAACGGGCGGCATCGATTTCGTCATAGGTACGCATAGGCTTTTGCAAAAGGATGTAAAATTTAAAAAACTTGGGCTTCTTGTCGTCGACGAGGAACAGCGGTTTGGCGTCTCTCACAAAGAGCGGCTCAAAGATATAGCAAAACAAGTAGATGTTCTTACACTTTCAGCGACGCCAATACCAAGGACTTTGAACATGGCTTTGAGCGGGATCCGTGATATGTCTACGATCGAAGAACCCCCTCAGAGCCGTCGCTCCGTACAAACTTATGTTATGGAACACGACTGGGGCGTCTTATGCGATGCGATAAGGCGGGAAATTTCCCGCGGAGGTCAGGTCTACTATTTGCACAATCGCATTGAGACAATCGAACGCGTAACGGTTAGGCTGAGCGAAATGCTCGAAGGTGTCAGCCTAGCGGTCGCTCACGGCAAGATGGATGAGGACAGCCTCAGCGATGTTATGGAACGTATGACTGCAGGCGAGATACAAATCCTCGTTTGCACGACTATAATAGAATCCGGTATCGACATCCCGAACGTCAACACGCTTATTGTCGAGGATGCTGATAAACTTGGGCTTGCGCAGCTTCATCAAATACGCGGGCGTGTTGGTCGCTCTCCGCGTCGCGCATACGCTTATTTAACATTCCGTCGCGGCAAAGCGCTTACTGAGGTCGCGGAGAAACGGCTTAGCGCGATAAGGGAGTTCGCGGAATTCAATTCAGGTTTCAAAATCGCTATGCGTGACCTGGAAATCAGGGGGGCCGGCAGCTTGCTAGGCGCGGAACAGTCAGGCCATATGATAAGCGTCGGATATGATATGTACCTCAAACTCCTTGAGGAAGCAGTTTTAGAGGAAAAAGGAGATAAACGGCCGAAGAGAGCTGAATGCCCAGCCGACTTGAACGTATCGGCCGCAATACCAGATAAATACGTACCTTCCGGGCAGCAGCGTATGGACCTATATAGGCGCATAGCTCTCATCCGTTCCGAAGAAGACAGCAACGAAATGCTTACTGAACTTATAGATCGATATGGCAACCCTCCAGAGCAGGTCATTGCGCTAGTTTCTATCGCAATGCTCCGAAGTGAAGCGTCTCTTGTTGGAATAACGGAGATATCGCAAAAGGATGGATGGCTGCGCCTGAAACTGGCAAAGTTTAATATCGAGAGCATATCGAATCTCTATGCCGTGCCTGAATACAACCACCGCGTCAAAGTCCTTGCTGGTACAGAGCCTGCGATAGCGCTAAAACTAAAAAGCTCCGCCGTGGTTGACGAAGCTGTGAAATTTGTAAAGGCTTATGCCACCGCCTCAGCAGGTAAAAAAGTTGCTAAAAGTAAAGCGCGGGACCACTTATGATTTTCTGTGAAACAACCGCTTGTTTTGGTATAGAGGTTCACAGGTGACGTTAATCCCAAGTTGCCGGAAGACGCCAAAATCGACTTGCGATAGTATGACACTGGAATGCGCCTCAGAGTTTTTTAGCTTTGGAAGCTGCTCAAGTATAAGCTCGGCGGTCGGGTTCGTAGCGGTACTCATCGCCAAAGCCACAAGCACTTCGTCTGTATGTAGTCGCGGGTTTTCATTTCCAAGATATCCAACCTTTAGTTTCTGGATGGGCTCGATAACAACCGGCGAAATCAGCAACACCCGGTCGTCTATGCGCGCAAGGTGCTTAAGCGCGTTAAGCAACGCCGCAGACGAAGCCCCCAGCAAGGGCGACGTCTTTCCGGTAATTATCGTTCCGTCCGGCAGTTCTATAGCCACGCATGGCCCTCCGGTCATTTCGGCCTTTTTCAGCGCCGGCGTTACAGGCTTCCGGTCATACGGTAAAAGACCTGTATTGTTCATCAATAGTTCAAGTTTTGAAACATCAGATTTTTTCCCGTTGCCCTTCGCAAAATCAAGCATTGTGTTGAAGTATCTGCGTATTATCTCCTGTTTTGACGCTTCAGTGCATATCTCATCATTTAATATACAGTGCCCCACCATATTAACGCCCATGTCTGTTGGCGATCGGTACGGACTTTTGCCCCAGATCCTTGTGAACATAGCATTTAATATTGGAAACACTTCGATATCCCTGTTGTAATTCACAGCGGAAACCCCGTAAGCTTCAAGGTGAAATGGGTCGATCATGTTGACGTCTTTGAGGTCCGCAGTCGCGGATTCATAAGCAAGGTTGATCATGTGCTTGAGCGGGCGGTTCCAGATAGGAAATGTCTCAAATTTAGCGTAGCCCGCTTTTATACCCCTCTTGTTCTCGTGGTAGAGCTGCGATAG
Source organism: Oscillospiraceae bacterium (assembly GCA_009776445.1). Classification (GTDB taxonomy): domain Bacteria; phylum Bacillota; class Clostridia; order Oscillospirales; family Oscillospiraceae; genus WRMH01. The sequence continues at coordinate 9,474 of WRNV01000040.1, forward strand.
GCAAGCCGCCATTTTACCGCTTCCCGGCCCCGGCGCTGTTATGACTATAAGCGGGCGGCTAGTCTTTATATAGTCGTTGTTTCCATAGCCCCTATCACTGAGTATAAACTGTATATTGTTTGGATAGTCGGTTTCGGGAATATAGCGCATAACATAAACCGTAATCCCCCAGCCTTCCAGATAATCTTTAAACTTATCCGCCGCCGGCTGTCCAAGGTATTGGCTTATCACAACGCTTCCAACGTAAAGATGGCTGTTTCGGAATTCATCAATGAGACGCAGGACGTCGTCTTCATATGAAATCCCTGAATCTCCAATTGATTTGCTCGATTCAATTGTTGACGCGTTTATGACGATAACAATTTCCGCTTTATCCGCGAGCGTTTTGAGCAGTTGAACCTTGATGTCCGGTTTATACCCAGGCAGCACGCGGGCCGCATGGTAGTCGTCCGAGAGCTTACCCCCAAACTCAAGGTAAAGTTTATTCTCAAACATGCTAATCCTTTCAAGGATTTTTTCAGACTGCATCTTCAGATATTTATCATTATCGAATCCGACTGAATACACGGCGCCACCTCTGTTTTACAATATTAGCTCGGATATTAGTTGGAATATTTGCTTTTGACATGGTATAAATAATAATGATTCAATTGAATACATCATGCGTTCCGTGAATCCATTGTTTTTCCCGCGATTTCACGTCTTCTAAAAGCTTAATTAATTCTACCAATGAATTTTTCTGTAGTTATTAAATTTTTGTTAATTATTTTAAGTACTAATTACTAATGCGGGCTTGCATACAAAGAATTATTTTAAGGAGTAGTGCTATATATGAAGAAGCTTGATTTGAATAACGCTGCCGATATTTTTGAAGAAATAAACTCAGATACAAATCATTTTTACAATGTTGAAACGGGAGAATTCGATTATTACGGCGATTTCATGGGACTCGACGAAGTTGATACAGAAAAATTTGAGGACGATGTCTGGGTTGCTTTGCCAAGCTCACAAGATCTCGGTGATTATGATATTATGTCAGATTTTGCCGATACGGTATCAGATTCTAACAAAAGCGATTTACTTTACAGCGCCTTGGACGGCAGGGGGGCGTTCCGCCGGTTTCGCGATGCTTTGGACAGTGTGGATTTAACGGACAAATGGTATGCTTTCAAGCGTAAGGCCTATATTAATAAGGCAAGAGAGTGGTGCGAATACAACGATATTGAATATATCGACGTCGCTGAAGAGCACGACGACGTGGAATCTCAGAAACAGGCTGAGGATCCGAGTCCCGAATCTCAACCAATTTCGGTAACGCTATTGACACTCGAAAGCCACAATCACTATGTCGGCGACATTGAGCGCGGTGTGAAGATATTTAACTCCGGTAAAGTAGAGTCTATGGAGTTTCGCCCAGGCGTATATATGGCGCGCGTACCTCATAAGGGCAGTTTTAAAACAGTATCGGTTACTTTCACCCGCGACGGGCGGGACATAATGAAGTTCTGCTGCGACTGTTCTTCGCGCGATAGAAATCCGCCTGTGTGCCGCCATCTGGTCGCTGCTGTTCTCGCACTCCAAAATGGCGTCGTAGAAACTAAACTCGCGCTTGGTAATACCGCAACTGTGAAAACAGTCGTCACGGCGAGCAATACCGCCAAAGCGGTCGGTAGTGGTAGCCTTGATGTGTTTGCGACGCCGATGCTTGTCGCTTTAATGGAACAAGCAGCATGTAAATGCCTCGACGGCTGTATGGACATAGGACAGACTTCTGTTGGTACAATGATAAACATTGAACATTCCATGCCCAGTCCAATCGGTTCCACAATCACCGCGACTGCTACGATCGAATATGTATTTGGTCGAAGAATAGAGTTAATATTGACCGCCACCGACGGTTCTGAGGAAATCGGAAAAGGCAAGCATACCCGCCTTATCGTTGATGAAGACCGTTTTATTAAGAAGGCTTTAGGACGACTCGGAGATTAATACCGCTCGCGTTTCTACCCGATATCTGAATAGTTTCCAGTTCTCGTATAGTATTTATGGAGTTGGCTATGGATATTAAAAGCGCTTTAGAATTAACAAAAGAAGCAGGCTTTGAAATAGCCGAGCCGTTGGACCCGAGTAAGCTCAGGTTCATGCGTGAGGTCAGGGACATGTGCGCGGCTGATAAATGTAGGCAGTATAATAAGAAGTGGGTATGTCCGCCGGCTTGTGGTGAGATAGGTGAGATGGCAGCGCGCTATCACCGTTTTAGCGACGGCGTTATTTTTCAGACGGTACGCGACATGCAAGATTGTTTTGATTTTGAGTCAGTGGGGGAGTTGATGGCGACCCATAGGAGCGCGATGAGTAAACTGCTAGATACACTCAACGGGCTTGATGAGGAAGTAGCGTTCTTTGGCAGCGACGGGTGCGGTAATTGTAAAGAATGCGCGTATCCTGGCGAGCCGTGTCGGTTTCCAAAAAGGGCGTTTCCTTCGCTCGAAGCTTGCGGGCTTCTCGTTTGCGACGTATGCAAGGACAATGGCGTCCCCTATTATTACGGGCTGAACAAGGTCGCGTTTACTGGCGCATTCTTGTTCAACCCGGAAAAACGAAATAACTGATCGGTATCTTTAAACGGTTATTCTGCCAATTACTTGAATATGTAGCATATTATCAACTTTGTTGTTGACAATACAGACATGTATGTATATGCTCTATTTGCTAAATAAATTAAACATTTTGGAGGGATAACTTGTGAAAATTAAAAGAATAGCGATTTCTTCCCTTGCGTTTGCGCTTGCGTTTACTTTTTTGTTAGCCGGTAACGCATATGCGTGGACATCCGGCTCTGGAACCACCACCATGCCGCTGCTGCTAAACCGCGCTGATTCGCATACGCTTAAGGCGGGGCTTACCTGGAACGACTGGATGTACCCGTTTAACGATGCGCGAGTACTTGACAAACCGGCTGTGAACAAGCTGCCTGCTATGGGCTGGAACAGTTGGAACTGTTATGAGTCGTCAATAACCGAAGCTAAGATCAGAAGCATTGCGGATTCGTTTATTAGACTAGGGCTTGATGAGTGCGGGTATCAGTACGTGATTATCGACGACGGGTGCTATGCAAGCCGTTCAGGAGGTTTGCTCCGGGCACACACAACCAACTTTCCCAATGGGTTCAAAACATTATCCACGTACATTAACGAGCTTGGCCTTAAGTTCGGTATGTATAACAACGCCGCTACAAGTACCTGCGGAGGGCAGTCAGGCTCTTGGGGTTATGAGGACGTGGACGCGCAGACGTTCCTTGATTGGGGCGTAGAATATTTAAAATATGACTTCTGCTCAAATCCATGGTCAGCCGCCGCTTATCGCCATACTCCGTACATGAGGAGCATAACGGTCGATGGTGTGAAATACAACGCCGTCGACGCTTTAGTCACCGGCAGCGCGAGAAAAGTCACCGCGTCCTCACCGGGAGTAGTCTCAGGCACGGGCGGCAACTACGTAGATACAATAGGAACTCATGACGGGACATACCAATGGGAACCCAGCACATGGATAGCCCCTTATGGCGACCTTATTTATACTGTTGAAGTTGACGAAGCCGGTACATACGATGTAGGGATTGAGATGCGCATAGCGGCGGCGGTCGGTATGCCTTCCTCTGACTTTGGGCTTGCCAATCCAGGTGGTGGGCGCACGCACTATAACGGGCTAAATATGCAGGTAGAAGTTAATGGGCTGCGGACAATCAACCGTCAGTTCACAACATCAGAGTATACTGCCGGTACCGGAACATTTGAAACAAGGGTTTTCCCCATGGAACTAAAAGCCGGGACCAACGAGATTCGAATCTGCAGCTACAGGTTGTGGGAGAATAACCTGCTCAGTATGGCGGCTATGTATGACGGACTGCAGAAAGCTTATAGCGCCGCTGGTAAAGAAGTCCCAATATTCAGCCTTTGCGAGTGGGGCTGTGGTTCACCCTGGCTTGGCTGGGGTAGAAAAGTCGGAGACTCTTGGCGGATAGCTTCCGATATCACAAACAGAGTTCACCGAGGCCAGTTCAATACTTCTTATGACGGCAGCATACCGGGCAAACCCACAGTCAGGCCGAGAAGCTCCGTGGTTTATGAGTACAATGCTAACGTTATCTTAGATGAGTATGCGGGTCTTGACAAAGGCTGGAACGATCCCGACATGATGATGGTTGGACTCAACGACGATAACAATCCCAAGCCAGGATACACATACGCTGGAGCCGCCAACAATGAAGCAGCCGCAAACAATTTTTATCAATTCAATTTTAATCAGGACAAATCACACTTCAGCGCGTGGTGTATGATGAATTCGCCGCTGCTGCTGGGCAACAATCTTAATAACGTGCAAGTAGGCGACGACGTTCATAAAGTCATTACGAACAAAGAGGTTATTGCGCTTAATCAGGATCCGCTCGGCATTCAGGCTAAACGTATACTCAATACCAAGAACCCTGATCCGTCGATGTATGATGTCACCCGCGACCGTATCGATGTCTTAGCCAAACCGCTCGCTGACGGTGATATTGCTCTTATGTTCTTCAATGTCTCGCCGGTATCATCCGAAACAGCCAGCGTCGACCTCGACCTCGTCGAGGAAAAGATTGGACACAAGATGGCGGCAGGTTCCAAATTTTTCGAAGCTGAAGCGTATTCGGTAAAAGACCTTTGGACAAAGGAAGTATCATTTATGTCCAGAAACGACATTATTGAATATACCGTTGGGCTCGAGGACTCCGTTACGATCAGGATCACCCCGATCGACGACAAAGTATTCGACGCCACGCTCGCCAAAGAGAGCGACGGTAAAATCACCGCGTCATTTATACTCGCCGACCCTGAAGCTGAGAAAATTGAAGCTAGTTTGATATTAGCCCTTTACGACGACCTCGGCCGGATGATAGATACGAAAATTGAAAAAGTGGAAGTCAACAGTCAGTTTTACGCAAACAGTATTACCTCCAATATTCCTTTGGGATCAAAGTGGACAGCAAAAGCTTTCATCTGGGATAAGGACTTTGTTCCACAGACAAGCCCGGCTGAACTAAAAGACCCTGGGGCGGATAAAACTGGGCTCGAAGCGCTTATAAACCAGGCTGATGCTCTCGACTCTGCGCAGTATACAGTCTCAAGTTTCGCTGTGGTGACGACAGCTCTTACGACAGCAAAGTCTGTTTACGGAGAAAGCAATCCTAGCCAGACGACAGTTGATTCTGCCGCCGCTGCGCTAAGTTCCGCCATCAACGGACTAGTGGTCGCACCAAGATTATCCTTGGGTAACCTTATAACAACCGCGTCCGCGCTTGACCCTTCGAACTACGAACCAGAATCGGCAGACGCTTTGGCAGCTGGAATACTCGCGGCTCAAGCGGTTTACAATAACGCTTCGGCGGGGGATGCTGCTTACGTAGCGGCGACGGCAGCGCTGCAAAGCGTGATAGACGGATTGAAGCTGGCTTTTAGCTTTAATTATTCCACGCATCTCAAAATCCAAAATGTCTATCGCTCAACGAGGTATATTGAGGGTTATTCCGGCACTACCTCTGTAGGCGGTAATATTGGTCTGTGGACTCTTCAAACCTCCGCTTATGATGATTGGAGGGTCACGCCGGGAACCGGCGCCAACGCGGGTTACTTCCAGATATACAGATGTAGCAGCGTTACCGCTGTTAGTACGAGTTGTCTATACCCGATGAACGGAGCGCTCGCGGATCATACGCGTATCACTCTTGCGGCGGGTTCGTCAACTTCCGACGCGGTTTGGTGGAAACTTGAGCGTCAGCCCAACGGCTCATACATCATTAGTAGCAAGGCTGCGCCGGATATGGTTTTAGCTATCAATCACGACGTTAACGCCAATGGTCCTACAAGCGCTTCCACAATAGACACGACTTCCGGATACATAGTCATCGCGGCTAGGGGGACGATGCAATCTCAAACTTGGAACTTCTATCAAAGCAATAGCGGTACTCGCGGAATTCAAGTCTATCCAGCGTCGTAAACGCTTTCGATCCGGAATTTCACCTAAACTGTTTTTTGGATGGCGCCGAACATTAGCATTTCATCTAAACAATTAGCACAAAAGCTCAAATTCTCATGTTTCGAGGATTTGAGCTTTTGTTGCTTGATTTTGGTCAATTGAGCTTGACTGGTTTGCTTAATAAGGCGATTGACTGTAATATTTAATTCAATCAGTTTGTTGGTTGGCAAATAATGCTGTCACTATTTTTGCTTATCAATATACTGTGAATGACAGCGGTAATGTCTGCGTACCGCCATTACTTGACGAAACCGTCAGGACGCCGGAGTACAAGCCGGAGGGAAGCCCGAGCCTGGGTCTGATGGCGACTGAGGAAGAGCCCCCGGCGGGTATTGAGGTAGATGGTGAAGACGCTATTTCAAAATATGTGGCTCCGGTTGTTATTGTTGTGTAAATGGAGCTCAAAGTACCCGTACCCGTGTTGTTTATTATGGTTGCTATGGGCGTTTGTGTTCCATACCCGAAATACGCGTACGGGAACGTTATGCTGACGCGATTCAATGTTAAAACAGGAACTGACGTAGACACCGTAAACGACAAAGTAATAGTTTTGCTGCTACCATTGGTCGTCGACACCGACAGTACCCCAATGTAAGTACCAACAGGTAGCCCTGTCCTAGGCCGTACTGCAACTGAGGAATAGCTGCCCGCGCCAATCGAGCTTGACGGATATGCGGTTATCTCAAAATACGAGGCACCGGATATTAAGCTTGCTCCTATTCCTGTAAGGGCGCCCGGCCCTGAGTTATAGATAGAGGTCGAAATTGACGATTGAGCGCCATACCCTAACGCCGTGGGTGTGAATGTTATATTAGAGTTACTCAACGACCATATTGGGTTTAACGCTCCTGTAACGGTGAACTCAAGAGGTATCGTCTTAGCGCCGGCACTGGCTGTCAATACAGTCACCAAGCCGTAGTACGCGCCGACTGGTAGTCCCGTCCTTGGCCGCACCGAGACCGAGGAATAGCCGCCCGCGCCGATTGTGCTTATCGGGTATCCGGTTATCTCGAAATACGAGGCGCCGGTTGTTAAGCTCGCGCTTACTGAGGTTAGGGCCACCACCCCTGAATTGTTAATTGAAGTCGGAACGGATGTTTGAGCGCCATATCCGACCGACGCGGCTGGAAATACAATGCTGACGTTGCTCAGTGACCATACAGGTAGAACCGCCCCGGTCACGGTGAATGAAAGTGAAACTGACTTACTGCCGCCATTTGTCGTATATACAGTCAAAACACCATAGTAAGTGCCTGCTGGAAGTCCCACCCTAGGTTGCACAAAGACAATACCAGCTACGCCTGGGCCAAGCTCGACTGCGATATTTAGATTTATCTCAAAATACGAGCCGCCAGATGTAATGGCAAAGTTAACCCCATACAGAGGAACTGATCCCGGGTTGTAAACTGTTATTGTCGCCGGTTCCGTCGTTGCGTACCCCGCCGTCTTTGAAGGGTATACTATGTTCTCTGGGCTGACCGACCATGTAGGCGCGACCACCCCCGTTACAGTGAACGACAGCGAAATCGTCCTACTACCGCCGTTTGACGTCGATACAGACAGTACGCCATAGTACGTGCCGGCTGGTAAACCCGTCCTTGGCCGCGCATATACATAGGAATAGCCGCCCGCGCTAATCGCGCCTGCCGGATATGTGGTAATCTCAAAATACGAGCCCCCGGATGTTATGGTCGCGTAAACGCCGGACAGCGCCGTTGACCCCGAGTTGTAAATTGTGGCGCCCAACGACGCTTGCGTTCCATACCCAGCATACGCGGAAGGGAACATTATACTTGCGCAGCTCAGCGACCATGCAGGGGCGATCGCTCCGGTTACAGTGAACGAGAGCGAGACCGTTCTGCTGCCGTCATTACCAGCCGATACCGTTACTATGCCGGAGTATGTTCCTGGAGCAAGCCCCGTTACGGGCCGAACAGAGAACGTGGAAGTCCTTCCAGGGTATATAGTATTTTGTGGGTATTCGGTTATTTGAAAATATTGGCCGCCGGTAGTTATACTCGCGCTGGTAGCGTAAAGATCTACTGACCCAGTGTTCGAGATCGTTGTCTGTACAGATGCTTGCGTCCCATATCCAACCGACGCTGATCCGAAGGCAATGCTTGTTCGGTTCAATGACCACGCTGCTGACGCGTACACATTAAATGTCATCGACATTGTTTTGCTTCCGCCATTGCTTGAAAATACAGTTAATACGCCATAGTAAGAGCCGACAGGCAACCCTGTCCTGGGCCTTATGGAGACAGTGGATACGCCTCCCGACGCGAGCGTGCTTGAAGGATACGTTGTTATCTCAAAATAAGAGGCGCCGGTCGTCATGCTTGCGCTGATTCCGCTGAGCGACCCCGGCCCCGAGTTGTTGACTGTAGTCGGCATGGATGCTTGAGTCCCATAGCCCGGTGATCCGCCTGGAAACGCTATGTTTGTCCGGTTGAGCCACCATGAAGGAGAACCGATACTGGTTGTTGATAGTGTTGTAAAGCTACAGACAGCGCCGTATACCTTGGCCCCGGACGATCCGCTAGCGTAAGCGAACGCCCTATAATAGTAAGTTGTGTTTTGTAAAAGTCCGCTAATCAACTTGGGGATGCTGGCTAAAGTTGACAAGAATCCCCATGTTACAGTGGTAGCGCCGATCATCGATGGATTAGTACAGTATTCATACCCATAACAACCAAGTATGCCGTTGCCCGGCGCCGATATAATGTACCCATTCAATGTGGCGCTGTTAGCTGAGATACCGCTGACCGCGTCGGTTCTGACTGAAGGTATAGCCGCAAAAGCCGTTAAGCTGATCGCGGAAAGCATACAGAATACCAAAAGGACTGCCAGCGAATGTTTTAATATTGTTTTCATAGTCCAACCCTCTTTCTTATTATCATTGTTGATAAAAAACAGTTTTACCAGGAAGCCGCCCAGGAGCGGACGGGCGAAAAACAATCAACCCCGGCCAGGTATCCAATTAGGGCCCATCCGGCGTGGTTTCCCAGTGCGGGTTTGGACAGTCGCAATCAGGTAGGGCGGAAAATCTTAAGGGATTTCTGGTTGCGTTATTTGCCTTGCCACGCCAAAATTAACGCAGTCAACAGGCTGTCGGAGACGCACTATAGGATCACGCAGGATGGGCTGCTATGGTAATGTATAGACCATCATGTCTTCATCTCCCCTCACTAAGTCACTTAAAAAGTTTACTGGACTAATTTAGTCCATATTATTGCCAGGATACCTTATGGCCTCCTCATTATTATGATCCAGTAATAACAATTGCCGCTTCACGGTTAATCCGGATATATTTAATCCAGATTAATTTACGCCTTATACGACTGTGGACATTATAGCATTATTGCCTGTGTATTACAATGCAAATATTGTATATATTTGTACCAATATTTTTTAGTTTTTATTATTTAAACAACGCTATTTGAGACGCAAAAAATGTTTAAATCCAACTCTCTTCACTTGGGTAATCGGCGGGAAGCATCGTATACACTTATAAAAAAATCCGGTAAGAGCAAATGTTACAATAAAAAGACAAAGGCCAGAAAATGCTAATATCTGTGACAATTCTGTGACGCGGTTATTGTACTGTTATTAAATTCCATTATATCAGGGAGAAGAAAGAGGGAGATAAAATCGGAGTTAAAGTACCCGATTCAAATATATCAGAAGAAAGCTATAACAACAGATTGGCTGGCAATACCAGGAGGCCAGAAAAAGGCGCCGCGTACTGCGTAGCGTAAAAAAGGAGGTACCTCAGACAAAAACGATTCTGGAAACGGTGAAACAAAACCTCAGAATTTAAAGAAGCGCTTGACCACGCTGTGCGTCAGAGGTCAGGCTGAAAATAGGGAACCACAACCCTAAAACAAAAGAGGCGAATTATTTAAACTAGTGGAGGCACTTAAAAATGGCACAAACAATATCGAAATTAGGAAGAAAAACACTGGCGCTTTTATTGGCAATACTAATGATAATCCCGGCGACAGTCGATGCACTTGCCTCGAATAATGAAGAAACATACGAGAGCGAAATCATCGAGATGTTGCAGGAGGAATCAGGAGAAGAATTGCCGGAAATTCCATTTGCGCCATTGTCGCGAGAATCAGAAGCAGGTTTGCTGGAGATTCATTTTACCACCGAAGATGATATAGCCCTCGACGGTCTGCAAGTATATATGTTTGCGGAGGCCGAGTGGGGCGATGTTTTACTTAATGGGGAGAGCGACGCTAGCGGCGAGCTGGCTTTTTATGACGTAGAAGCCGGGGAGTACCGTCTTTTTGTTGGCAACCTGCCAGAGGACGCGGCGCCTGACGGCGAAGATTGGGAACCTGTAACACAGGAAGAGCTGGAAGAATTAAACCTAGCAGGATTGGATATCAATGCTTTGGGTTCAAACGAGCCTATAGGCTATTACAAAGATTTTGCGCTTTACGAATTTGAATTACCAATAGAGATATACATTATAAAAATCACCGACGAAGGCGATACTTCATCGGAGGAAGAAGAAGAAGAAGAACCTAACGAGAGCTTTACAGTGACGTATTTTTACCCTGACGGCTACGATGAGAGTGAATTAATAGAAGCGGGCGATATAGCCCCCGAGAAAACTGTCGACCCAGAAGACTTTGGCAAAGAAGTATTCAGAGGCTGGTTTCTAAACCAGGTGCCTGATTTGGACGAAATGCCATACGTCTTCAGCACACCTGTAACGGAGGACTTAGACCTTTACGCCGTTTGCGACTATTATATGGTTTCGCATTATTCCAATGGCGTCAAGTTGGAGCATCAATGGGTGGAATCCGGCGGGTACGCCTTAACGCCGCCCAACCCTACAGCCCGCCCAGGATATACCTTCGCGGGATGGAAAGACGGGAATGGAAATACATTTGTTTTTAACAATACCCCAATAACAGAAGATACAATAATCACGGCAGCCTGGACAGGCAATACCGTCAACTTCAGCATCGCAATATGGATGGAAAAGGCGAATTTTTCAGGAACGCCAACCCCAGGGAATTTTGCTGATTACGACTACATAACAGTGGTTAGCGGGGTTACAGGGCTGACCGGAACAGCGGGACAGATGTCTAATATAAACATCAACGGCTCCCAAGTGAGAAACGGGACTACAAATATTACAACGATCACAAACTATTTTGCACTGGACACGACGACTAACTTTCCTAATGTACCTCTAAAATACGCACAGCCGCAGTACGCGCAAAACGCTGAGATACTCGGAAACGGGCAGACGGTGATAAACCTCTTCGCGTCGAGGAAACTGTATACTTACCGGTATGTACTCAGCGGCAGTCAAGTAATGCTATACGATCCTGATGGCTTAATCTATGGAGGCACTGGAACCCGGTTGGAGCTGCAACTCAAATACGAACAGGATGTTACGAATATTATGCCTTGGGCATACACATCAGCAACGCCAGGCGACCCGGGATATCGCGGAGTAAACGCGACTTTTGGAATTACTACCCCCACAAATGGTAATACGTTGAGGGGATGGAGTCCGTCTACCACTGGATTCACCGGCGGCGCTACGCTCGGGTTGAGAAGTACTATAATTGCACCGCGTTTGGCGCTAACCAGACAGTTACTGCCTACTAATGGCAATAACACTGGTGTAATCGTTTATACTTCCAGTTTTGGGACTATGCCCGAAGACTACCATTACCGTTATTTTGTGGAGTATATGGAAGGCGAGCACATTGAAGGCGTAACGACGCTACCAGACGGGAGTATTTTTACTAACGAAACCCCGAGAGCATGGTCCCCGGACAGCCCGACCGGCAAGGTCTATTTGTTAATGGAAAACCTAAACATAGCGACGTGGAATAATTTTACAACTGCGCAAAACATTTTAGGCCTAACTCCGACTACAACAGGCTACGCTTCAAACGCTAACAGGCGCTATCAATATCCGAATAACGGGGATTTCACAAACACAAACACAGGAAGCGTAAGATATTATTGCTACTACTATAATTATACTACTAAGCATACATTAACATATAACATGAATATACAGGGATACACCAGCGTGATAAACAATACGCCCGCGAACAGAAGCGGCTTGGTGTATATGCAAACAATTGATCATTACGAACCCTTGATAGACCCCTCGCGTGACGACTGCACCTTTGAAGGCTGGTATGGCGATCCCGGCTTTGTAAACGAGTTTGACTGGACGCGATTGATGCCTGATAACAGCGTGACAGTCTATGCGAAATGGGGGTCGAAGGATCACACAGTTAAGTTTTTTAACAGAATTGGTGATGTCACGCCGATCAGAACCCAAGGCGTGGCAACCGATAGCTACGCGCAGTCATGGACCGGGATTTACTATCCGGGGCAGTATTACGCAGGAATGGGGATATTCTTGCGCTGGGAATACGAGGTTATACACAATAACCCGGCGATTATGGCGCCATTTTCATTTGGCGAACCAATAACTAGAGACTACAATGTCTACGCTATGTGGGAACAAGTGGATTTCGAGATCATATACGAAAACCTACATGGTGCGACAAACAGCAACCCGACGATGTTTAAAGCGATCGACCTCGACATAACGCTGGTAGAGCCGGGAGAGCGCAAGGGGTACACGTTCACTGGGTGGTACACGGACGCTACTTTCACAACGCCGCTGACTGTGATCGATGTGTTGAAAGACTGGACGGTGTACGCGAAGTGGGGCGAGCATGGGAACGACCCGGACACGTACACGATAACATACGAGAATCTACAGGGCGCGACGAATCACTCGTCCAACCCAGAGACATTCACAATACTTGAATTGGATATAACACTGCAACCGCCGACACGCGCGAGGCACATGTTCGACGGTTGGTATCTCGATTTCGACGAGCAACTCGACGAATTCGCGGACCAGGTCACAGAAATTGACGACATAGGCGACTGGACAGTGTACGCGAAGTGGATTCCAATTGACCCATTTACCCTCATCGTGGAGGATGGAGAGGGGAAGAATGTCCCGACTCACGACTACAGCGACGGTAACTGGGACGTGTACCACGTACAGGACGGCAAGAATTCTGGCGATCTGGATTTCATAGTGCCGACAGGCTGGACGACGCAAGACTCGACAGACGCGTTGCAAGTCGGCGACAGCATCACCTATACAAATGGCACTGACGAAGCAATAGTATGGTACTGGCCGGTAGCTAGCCTGACAGTGACAGTGGAGGGCGGAAATGGCGCCGCGCAAGTGTATGCCTGGGATATGGGTGAGGATGACCTTGGACTTGACGTAACATGGCTGATTGACATCGACTATGGAGGCGGGAGCAGATGGTATAAAATAGTACTCGCGCCAGATTCCGGCTATATGCTAGACGAAATGATAGTCACCGGCGGAGCGTACGATGGTGACTCCAACGGCGTGTTCACATTTACCGACAGCGCTACTTACGTTGTGACTATCCCATATAAAGAAATTATATACAATATTACATACGCGCACCTGCAAGGCGGTTCGAATGCCCCGGCAAACCCGGAGACTTTCACGGTAGAAGATCTGCCGATAACGCTGATGGGAGCAGCTCGCGACGGGTATAACTTTGATGGCTGGTTTATCTTTGACGCAGATATTAGTGGTTATATAGGACCAGTGACACAGATAAGCACAATCGGAGACGTGACGCTATACGCGAAATGGAAGAAAAACCTTGACCTGTGGGTGACGGTCACGTTCGATGTGGGGGATAAAGGCACAACAGACGACAAAGTCGAATACGAACTGATAAAGGGCGTAGACACATACCCGACGGAACCAAGTGTAACAGCAAATAAGGGCTGGACATTCATTGGCTGGTTCGACGAAGACGACAACGAGTACGACCTAAGCGGGACAGTGCCGAACGACGCGGAAGACGCGGCGTATACAGCGAAGTACGAAGAGAAAGCGGAAGACCGCATAACGGTTACGTTTGATGTGGGAGATAACGGTTATACAAACGACAATGTAAGCTACAACCTTATAAAGGGCATAGATGAGTATCCGACGGCCCCCGACGTGACAGCAAATAAAGGCTGGACATTCCTCGGCTGGTTCGATAGTGACGACAACGAGTACGACCTGAGTGGCATAGTACCGAAGGACGCGGAAGACGCTGAGTATACGGCGAAGTACGAAGAAAAGGCGGAAGACCGCATAACGGTCACGTTCGACGTAGGCATAAACGGCACAACCTCTGACGCCGTAAGTTACAACCTTATTAAAGAGATAGATGAGTATCCGACGGCCCCCGACGTGACAGCGAACAAAGGCTGGAAGTTCATCGGCTGGTTCGATGGTGACGACAACGAGTACGACCTAAGCGGGACAGTGCCGAACGACGCGGAAGACGCGGCGTATACAGCGAAGTATAAAGAGAAAGCCGAAGACCGTATAACAGTTACGTTTGATGTGGG
>WRNV01000041.1 GCA_009776445.1 Oscillospiraceae bacterium
ATCGTGTCTTGTAGCAAGTTTGATAAACCGCCCGTGGAAACACCGACGACACTAACGAATGCGCCCTCCTCACAGCCGAATGACGATATACCACCAGAGACGTCTGACGCCACGCTCCATCAACAACCTTCAACGACAAAGCTAACAATGCCAGATAGTGTTGAATTAGCCGATCTATGGGAGAGAATCGACGGATCAACTGCTACTATACCGCTGACTGCCACGCTCTACGATGCTATTCAAGGCGGAGATTCGCCCCCTGTACACAATGCCACGTCGGGTGCGTATTACAGTTTGATCCACAACACTGCCGACCTGATTTTTGTCACATATCCATCTGAGGATGAGTTTATCGATGCAAGCGAAAATGGCGTTGAACTTGAGATAATCCCTGTCGTGAAAGACGCGCTTGTTTTCCTGGTAAATGTCGAAAACCCGGTTATGGAGATTTCCTTATCTAAGCTTAGAAATGTCTATACAGGCCAAATAACAAACTGGGAAGAACTCGGCGGCTACAGGGCAGAGATAATCCCATATCAACGAAACATNGGTTCCGGCAGTCAAACGTTATTCCTGAAGCTCCTAATGGACGGGGTTNCCCCAATGCATCCGCCAACCGAATGGAGACCTGCAACGATGGACGCGCTGGTGGAGTTAGTGTCGAATTATGATAATTCNAAGGAAGCCATTGGTTACTCGATGTTTTATTATGTTAATAATATGTATGGAAATAGCCGTTTCAAACTCCTTGGTATTGACGGAGTGGATCCTTCGCGCGAGACGATCACACGCGGTGAGTATCCACTTGAGGACTATTATTACGCTGTATTGCGCAAGGACACGCCGCCGAACGCGCCCGCCCGTACGCTCATCAATTGGCTTCTCTCTGACAGCGGACAGGAGGTTGCTATTGAGGCGGGGTACATCCCGTTACGCCAAATCGAGGGCGCGCAGCCGGACAGTGAAGTAGACCCAATTTATATTGGTAATACCGAAACGTCATCCGGTACGGGAGGCACGCTTTTGAAAGAAAGCATTGACGACGCCAAAGTGAATGGAGTCAGGCGGAAACTATCGGACATGTTCTTCGATGGGTTTAACTACATACAGTATATAAATACGGCTATTATGGAGGAAATNAACAGGATAGACAACGAGTTATTCCGTGATACGATGGGGGATCAATACTTGATACGCCCATTTTCAGGCATTCCAAATAATTATCCGAACTATGAGCTTTTGGATATTGGAACCCTAAGGGTGGACTTCCCAAATGGCAATCCGTTTTTTAAAGAAATAAGAACTGCGCGTAACTCAAGGGAGTTCTACATCAAGCTAACTGAGGACATAAGCCCGTACGGGGTTGGATTACCCGACTTAACCGTGACATATGAATACATTGGCAGACTGCTGCCGGACGCGGATCTTTACACACTAAGACTCAGTTTTCCGGAAAACCCTGAAGTGAGCGCGATTATTAATAATCGGCTTGAGTCATGGGTTGAGAGTTTCAACAGTGACAGTGACGCGCTTAAGCGGCTCAGCGACTTTTGCGTTTGGTATCTCGGGAACATATCAGACGGCAGAGCTTACCAGTTCCAGCCCACCTGGTCCCGGTGGAAGGACTACCTGTCGGTTAGTTATATCCTGCAAACCTATGACGGCCCTTCAAGCAATCTTCCGATGATTTTCACGATCTGTTTTGACATTAACACCGGTGCCACAGTAAACCTTCGCGACAACCTGCCGTCAAACGTGGATTATTCCAAAGCGTGGGGATATACGATTGCGGAATTTGACGGACTTGGCCAAAATGAGTATTATCCACAGCAGGAGTTCATCGAGGAAGGGAGCGCCTTCATCAGCGGATCAGTAATAACTGATGCCTGGATCATGTATGGCAATATTTTCTTATATGTAACAGAACCTACCGGTAGGACTATACAGGTCGCCTTATTGGAATTACCTGAATGAAAACGACATCGTAACATTCAGCCACAATATGATCACACAACAACGACCCATGATTCTCACACTTGGCGACCGCCTGACGCTTATTTGCGAGGATGACCGAATCATACTGATGACTTCGGCGATGTTTGCGTTGAGGGAGTTTCAAAAAGCAATGGCAGGTCAGGCAGAGAAAGCGGGACTTCATTCCGATGACGATGTTGTCGAGCTTATTATGCAAGGGCGGTACGGCTTTGAGGTATGAAGTGTTTTATTGACTCAAACGTCCTTATTTCGGCAGGCCTTTTTCCCAATAGTGTTCCCGCCGTTGCGTTCCGTAAAGCTGTAACACCGCCAAACACGGCTTTTGTGAGCGACTATCAACTTGACCATCGTCTATGGTGATTTTCCTGTCAGCCTGAGCCGCAAGTTGTAAATCGTGCGTGACTACTACCACGGTTTGTGAAAAATCCTCTACTGTCTGGCGTAACAAGGAATAGATTCGCTTGCCGCTCTCAGTGTCCAGGTTTCCTGTAGGTTCATCCGCCAAAATAATCGCGGGACGCGCGATGAGCGCCCGCGCTATCGCCGTGCGTTGTTGCTGACCGCCAGACAACTGCCAGGGCTGTTTTTTCAATATGTCTTCAATTTCGAGTTGGGCGGTGATTTTGTTCAGATGTGCGCCGTCCGGCGTCTTTTTGTCCAGGTAGAGCGGCATTAGGATGTTGTCGCGCACCGAGTATTCTGGTAAAAGCTGAAAATCCTGAAATACGAACCCTATCCGCCTTCGCCTCACCGAAGCAAGCTCGGAGTCGGCCATGGCAAACAGGTCAACACCTTCCAGGAGCACTGTGCCGCTCGTAGGCGTATCCAAGCCACCCAAGAGATGGAGCAGGGTCGATTTGCCGCTCCCGCTACGTCCCAATATGGCGGTCAATGTGGCGGCGTCAATTTGCAAAGTTACGTCGCTAAGAGCGTGTACTGCCGCCTCGCCTTGCCCATAGGTTTTGGATAAATTTCTCGTTTCTAGTATAGCCATTTTTTATGTTCCCTTCATGTTTTCAATGGAAGTTTTCTTTATGAAGCTGCGTAGCGAAACAATATGCATATATAGAATAAAGAGCGTAACTACGGTACAAACTATAAGATGAACGCTCCAGGGGTAAGAGGGAATAGACGCCGCCTTTGCCGTCCCAGAGCCTTGTTCAAATATCTTTATCAGATAAGCGTCTGCAAACGTGAGCTTGATGTATATTTGCGCAGCCCACGTCAACACATTTGCGATTGCTAGGGCAACGGCGCAGAGGAACACGCCGCGTTTCAGATAAACCCGCTTTAGGCTTTTTTGGTCCATTCCGATTGCGACCAGCGTTCCAATCCCATATCGCGCCGCTTCCATTCGCGCTAAAAATATCCCATGCATTAAAATCAGCGCTATTATGCCCAGTAGAATGCCCGCTATGCTAAAAAGAAACATGCCCTGGCTGCCGCTCTGATAGTACTGATCGACCAGTTCATATGAGTTGGCGGTGATCAAACCTTCTCTCTTCTGGACAATGGACGCAATAGACCGGCGAACGGCGTAGTCGGCGTTATCATTCATCCGAATGTTGACTGAGCTGTATCCGTTTGCTATATCATCCGAATAAAGGAGGCTTCGGCTCATTTCTTGATGAAGCGATTTGCTAGATACAATGTTTCCCGCAAATGATGGGTTTCCGTTTGTCATAAGGGATCCTATAGGAAATGACCGAATTATTCCCCCGATCTTCACTTCTTTCGTGAATTCAAGAATAATTGGATCTCCCGCTTCATCTAAAATGTTGTATCCTTTTTCATCCCGAGGCGCGGCGATTGCGGTCAAGCTGAGCGTTTGTCCAACCTCAAGCCCCGCGTCTACCTTGCCTGATAAACTATTATCGCTGGGGTCTGAAATGAAGTGATATGTCCCTTTCTCAGAGTTATATTCGTAGTATGGGAGATATATGAGCACGTCGTCGCCTCTATAAATCGCGTCCATATCGGCGACTGGCGACTCACACGCGGCGGCTAGAGCTTCCAGATCGGGTTGCCAGGGTGAATAAAGCTGCGTGTTATATGTATCCGCATCCACCATCATCCAGTTTCCTGTTTCATCCAGCAAACTGGAACGATAGATGTCTTGCAGCATCGCGCTTTGCTGAATGGACGGCGAAGAAACCATAAAAACTGATTCCTTCAATTGTGACACGGCGCTGACCAGTTTCACGCCGGGAATAGACAGCAAATCATCAATCAGATCCTGTGACAATGCGCGATTCATTCTTGCGGTAACATTAATGGCCGCGATGTCTTTATTGACGTAGTACGGCATCATGCGCCGGTACCCCATGCCTGCGCACAACATGGGCAAGATCAAGCAGAGCGCCGCCATCAAAGTTTCCACTCTTAGCACAGGGAGCGCAAATCCGATCCTTCTTCTGAGGCGGACGCGCTTTTGCAACACTGATGTGTTGTCTGGCTGTTTCATCATCACAAGCAGGGCAGGCAAAAGAAAGCCGATGAAAGACGCCATCAGGCATAGACTAAGCGAGACTATAAGACGCCCGGCTGGAACTGTGAAAAATAGCGCTGACCCTTGCGACAGCAGCCCCGCGTAGCATAGACCCAAACCTAGCAGAGTACCGGTAGGCAAGGAAAGAAGTAGATAAAACGCCGCTTCCCACAGACATAGCGACAATATCCACGCGCGCGGCGCACCGATGGCGCTCATGACGCCCATCTGCCTTGACCGCTTGCGAAGCGCGCTAATAAAAAGCTGTGCCACTGCGAAAACAAGCAACAGGAGTACGGCTGCGATAATTAGTGACGATTGAGTTTCCTCCGCTTCGCTATCAGGATAGGCGGCTTCATTCAAAACGCCTGTCCCATCGTTTACACGCAAAAACGCTGTGTTGATCGGTGCTCCGATGAACAAGCAGAACGTATGCGTCAACACTTTGCCATAATCGGGCAATTCGGCGTCTTGCGCTACAAACGCGTTGACCGGTTGATTAATGCCCGTACTCCAATATGTTTCATACGAAGGCAAAACGCCGCATAGGACAAAGGTTACGGTATATGTTTCCAAATCCTCAGGGTCGCCAGCCCAAAAATCCGACGGCGTAATGTTGAAGCTTACTGATCGCCCCAGTTCATAAGAATGCCCAATGCTGTCAAGCAGGTTGGCAGTGACGGCGATTTCATCCTTTGATACAGGCAGCCGTCCGCTCAGTGGCACGATTCGCCCCACTTCAAAAAAACCGTCGTCGGCAAAACCCACCGAACCTATCTGTTGGAGGGATTCCCCCACGATCGCGCCGAGCTGAGTCAAGGTCCCTACGGCATCCGGGCTGGTAAGGCTCAAAAATTCGCCCGCTTCGGACAGTCCCAGCCCGTATTGCGCGATTTGCCACTGTCCATACAGGTCGTATCGCGTCTCGGTTTCGGTGGTTTTGGCGCTTTCGAAATAGCACAGCGCAGCGGTCACGAAGGCAGACGCGAACGTAAGCGTCATTAGAAGTAAGAGCGACTGCAGCCCGCGCCCCCGTATACCTTTCCAAGTAAGCCTTATGATTTGTATCATTACATAATCTCCATTCACGCCTCCACAAAATATTTGGTTTTTAAGTAACAGAACATCTTTTATGCTCAATATATACCCAATTTCTTACGAATCAACGAACAATACTATTAAGGCTTTCTTACGTTTTGCAATAAAAATATGGTAGTCAAAAAAAGATGGATTCTTCGCACGGTTTATGGTATCATCAAAAAAGAACTAAATCATAGGCAAGGAAGAAAAAACGCTGCTTGTTTGCGTATAATACTGAAAGAGGTACATGAGCAATGCCATTTAATATTGCAATACCGGAAGCCTTCATACTGTCCACCCGGCAGACCAGTAAAGAATTTGAAGCGGAAGCCAAAAAAGCGATAGCCTTGAAGTTTTACATCGACGAAAAACTTAGCCTGGGGCAAGCGGCGGAACTCGCGTGTCTGAGCGAGCTTGGGTTCATATTATATCTGGGTGAGAACAGCGCTTCCGTGTTCCGTTTTAATAGCGATGACTGCGGATCGGAATTACTGTGCGACGTGCAGAACGCGGAGAGATTCGCGAATGGGTGAACATATCGTAGTAGCCAACTCAACGCCCATTATATTGTTGGAAAAGGTGGGGCAGCTTGATCTACTTAAACAGATGTATTCAAGAGTTCTTATTCCCGAAGCGGTTTATGTAGAAGTGATAACTGATGGCGAACTCAGGCGCGGCGGTCATGATTTTATTACCGGAAATCATTGGATTGATATCGCACANGTTAAAAACAACGAAGCGAGGATGTTATTCTCGACAAACTTGCANGAAGGCGAAGTCGAGACTATTTTGCTTGCCATTGAAAGGTCTGCCGATTTGTGTATATTAGACGANCTTATGGCAAGGAAGTATGCCCAAAACGCAGGGTTGGTCATTACGGGTACGTTAGGCGTTATAATAGCCGCCAAAAACAAAGGATGGATCGACACAGTAAAACCTATAATGGATCGGCTGCTTGACGTAGGCATGTATATCGGGAATGAACTGTATTCAACTGTATTGTCCGCAGTAAAAGAAGATTGACTTTTCGTGGGGATCCCGTAAGAAGCCGCAGTTGGTGCCCGCTGTCAACAAAAGCCCGTAACCATACGAGTTTGCGGGTATTGGAAACAAACCGCCATGTGATATAGTGTCACTGCAAGTAGCTAAAAAAGGAGGTTCATATATGCTGATTAAAACTTTGACTGTCGGGATGCTTGGAACTAACTGCTATATAGTCACTGACGAAAAAACACTCCAATGCGCTATAATAGACCCGGGCGCTGAATCGAGCGTGATTCTTGACTATGTTGAGTCTAACAAGCTGGAAACGGCGGCTATTTTTCTTACCCACGGGCATTTCGACCACTACATGGCGCTTCGGGAGGTAATGGACGCGACCGGAGCGCCCGTATATATAAATGCCTTGGATATAAACGTAGGAGGGTGGGGGCATAAGCGTAAACTCTCTGCGATCGAAGGCCTCAACTGGTATAATGAGGGCGACGTCGTGAAAGTTGGCGGCCTTGAATTCACTGTGCTTGAGACGCCGGGGCACTCGCCTGGTTCGGTAACGCTCAAATGCGAAAATGCGCTGTTCACAGGCGATACCCTCTTCCGGGACGATTGCGGGCGCACTGATCTTAGCGGAGGCAATATGGAGGATATGCTCGAGTCGCTTCGCCGCTTGTCGGCTCTTGAGGGAGACTATGAAGTTTACCCTGGTCACGCTGAGTCCACAACACTCGACCGCGAGCGTATTTTCAACTATTCCATGAAGAGCGCCACCGGAGATATGTAGTCCAAAATGAAACTGGTACTTGTTGGACATAGCTATAAATACGCTGTCGAACAGATAATGCTGGCGCTATTTCCAAAAGAAAAGCCTAATTATTCATCAGATGCCCTAACAGAGTCCGATGAACTTATAATGACGTCTCGATTTCAAATTGGTGACAAATACGCCCAAGCGACCACTTGTATGCGTTGCGGAGACAGGGTTTCTCATGGTATTGCGCGGATAAAGCGCGACAAGCTCAAGGGAAAGATCATGACAGACCGTTTGTCCCAACGCATAATAAAGCAATCGTTTTATCGCGCAGCGCTGGTGTTTTTGGATACCCCGCCGATTTGGGGCTCGCTAACCGGTATCCGCCCAGCTAGCATCGCTCTGGAAAAGATAGAGTCTGGCATAAGCAAAAAATCGGCAATCAAGGAACTCACCCGCTTATACTATGTATCGCGAGAGAGGGCTGAGATGTGCGTACAAGCTGCCGCAGCCTCTCTTGCCCTAAAACAAGAGCTTGCCTTTGGGGACATTGCTCTTTATATTGGCATCCCATTTTGTCCATCACGATGTGCCTATTGCAGTTTCGTTAGCAACAGTGTAGAAAAATCATTTGATCTCATTGAACCGTTCGTAAAAACGTTGCTAAAAGAGATCGATCTTGCCGCGAAAGTAGTTAACGATCACGGTTTGCGCGTTATAGCTATATACATCGGAGGAGGAACGCCCACGGTTCTTCCGCCAGACTATCTCGAGGCGATTATGGCGGCTCTTAAAAGCGCGTTCGACATTACGAGTTTGCGTGAATATACACTGGAAGCAGGGCGGCCGGATACCATCGATGATCTCAAACTTAGGATCGCCACACGCTACGGCGCGGATCGAGTCTGCGTGAACCCGCAATCCATGTCAGCCGAGACGCTCGCCGCGATAGGGCGCAATCACAGCCCTGAGGAGACGTTTAATGCCGTACGGCTCGTCAGGCGATTTAATGCGTCGCTCAACATGGATGTCATCGCTGGATTGCCAGGCGACACGCCAGAAAGTTTTTCTCGAACTCTCGACACGCTGCTCGAATTAGCACCGGAAAATATCACCGTCCATACGCTGTCGCTGAAGAAAGGCTCGCGCATTATGCTAGATGGCACAGCGAGACCATGCGGCGCGGATGTTTCTGAAATGCTGGGATACGCTTCCCGTTGTCTGCGAGGAAGCGGATATGAACCGTACTACCTGTATAAGCAGAAGTATACCTCGGGCGGTTTTGAAAACACAGGTTGGAGCCGTCCCGGGCATGAGGGGATATATAATATATGCATGATGGAGGAGCTTTGTACCGTGCTGGCGCTGGGCGGCGGTGGCGTTACAAAGCTCGTTTCTGCAAATGGGAATATTGAGAGAATCTTCAACGCGAAATACCCTCGTGAATATATCATGCAAGCGGACAAAATGAAGATGAAATATGAAAGATTAATGAAATACAACTTCCACTGATGATTTGTTGAACTTTTCTGCCTACCCAGTGGATTGCACCAAAGATTTCGACCTGTGCAATTGCCAAGCTTCAGGGACAACCCCCCTGCCCCCCTTCGTGCGCGAAGGGGGCATATAACACTCATTTCGTCCTATGAACCTCATTTGTGTCGCGTGACACTTTCGCACGTTGCAACTGGGTGCAAATCCTGTCCTTTCGTCCAAGAGCCCTCTTCGCGCACGAAGGGGGTGCCGTCCGCAGACGGCGGAGGTTGTTCCTAATTGCACCAAAGATTTTCCAAAGATATGTAAAATATATGTTACGAAAGCGCGCTTTTTCGAATGAAGTGATATACTGATAAAAATAATCAGGGCGCGCGCAAAACACGCGGGATGCCGCGATTAACCCTGGGGGGCGGTTGCGTGATAAGGAATTTCCTTCGCAATTTCATGATTGGCAGATATGGGCCGGATCATCTAAATGTTGCGATGATTGTAGTCTCGATTTTGCTGTCTTTACTCCATGGAATACTTAAGCTGGCGCCAATACTATACATATCGTGTGTCCTGCTTGCACTGGCCGTCTTCAGGATGTTATCGCGAAACATTGCGCGGCGACGCGCTGAGAATGACAGATTCATCCGTTACTGGTGGCCAGTAAGAACCAGGTTAAGCCGCTTCTACTCGAATATTAGGTACAGAAAAACGCACAGGTTTCTTAAGTGCGTCGGTTGCGGCAACAACCTTCGCGTCCCGAAAGGCAAGGGGAAGATCCAGATCACTTGCCCAAAATGCGGGGAACGGTTTATGAAGAAAACATAAGTAACAAAGAAATGACGGGCGGGTGCAAAGACCCGCCCATTCATTTTGATAGATACTTTTACATCAATACTTACCAAAACCGCCGACGCCGCTCAGCGAATAGCTAAACGCGTCTTCTTTCAGCGACGCGGAGAGATTCCTCGGGGATTCATCGCCTGATGGCAAACCCCTGCGTGACTGTTTTTCCCCCTTAAGCCTAAACCGTGCGATCAGTTCCTCCAACATGGCCGACTGCCCGCTCATTTCTTGTGACGCTGCCGCGCTTTGCTCGGCAGTCGCGCTGTTTTGCTGGACGACTTGCGCTACTTGCTCAATTCCTGTATTGATCTGAGATATACCAAGAGACTGTTCTTCCGACGATTTGGCGATTTCATCCACGAGATGGCCCGACTCGTTTATGCCAGCCACGATTTCATTCAAGCTTGCGGCAGTTTCTCCAGCTATACGTGAACCGAGTTCCGCTTTTTCCATTGAGTTTTGGATCATCAATCCAGTATCTTTTGCAGCCTCGGCGCTCTTTCCAGCAAGATTCCGCACTTCCTCGGCAACCACCGCAAAGCCCTTCCCATGCTGCCCAGCGCGGGCGGCTTCGACGGCTGCGTTGAGCGCTAGTATATTTGTCTGGAACGCTATGTCGTCTATAGTTTTGATTATCTTGCCGATAGCCTGGCTTGCTTCGTTTATATCCTTGACTGCCGTAATCATTTCGTCCATTTGACGGCTCCCTTTTTCCGCGTTCTCCTTAATGGTTACCGAAAGTTTTGACGTTTTACCGGCAGTCTCCGCGTTTTTCTTCGTGCTTTTTGCTATCTCGGCGATAGAACTCGACAGTTCCTCGATTGACGCCGCCTGTTCAGTGGCACCTTGCGCAAGCGACTGGGCACCGTCCGCAACCTGCTTTGAGCCTGTGGACACCTGGTTGGTAGACGACTGGATTTCAGCGAACATGTTGTTTAGATTATCAGCCATTTGCTTAAGCGACGTGCCCATAGTATCTGAATCAGAAAGAAGACTGATATCTGACGTCAGATCGCCGCCTGAAATCAATTCCAGCTCTTTGCTCGTTTGGGTCAAACGTTCCATAAAAGTCGTGGTGGCGCTAATACATTGGCCAATCTCATCCTGTCTGCGCCCATACTTGCTTATGGTTTCAGCCACTGCGGGATCAATGGAAATATCTCCTGTCGAACCCGCCTTTTTCATAAAGTTAGTCAACGGGATAAGCGGTTTGCTTATAAGGTTTGAGATATATAGCGCGAGTATGATTGCCGCTGCTATGGAAAAAACTAGCACAAGTACCAGAGCTAGGGTCAGCGAGCTATATAAACTGTCTCCCGCGATATTTGCCTCCTCCGCCCATTGGGCGTTTAACGCGGCGCTTTCTTCAAAACCGGTTGTGATCGGCGCGATGATCGGGGCGCCAATGGTTGTGTACATATCGTACGCTTCGTCGAATTGCCCGGCGTTTATTAGGTTGAAGCAATCTCTTTTCAAATCCGCGTAATCCCCCAACCAAGTTTGTTTGGCGGTGAAATACGCTGCCTCAGTCGAGTCGTCGGTTATCGAGCCTTCATATTGCACGAAATTCGCCGCAGCGACCCTGTCGTATTCATTGAAGCTGTCCATTACGCTCCGCACTCTTTGTGGGTCGTCTCTGTGTAAAATGATAGTACGCATAGCATTGCGCTCACTGGCGAATAATTCACGCAAATTGCCCATGGCTTCAACAGCTATCAGGTGGTTGTCGTACAGATTTGATTGCGCGGTACTCAGTGAGTTCATGCCAATAATGCCGATTGCTCCGACAATGACGGCTAGAATAATCATGCCGACAAAGCTGACGATCAGTTTTCTTGACACTTTCAGATTTTTCATTACTATTCCTCCATAGTATTGTGTAAAACAAGTTTGTTATCATCCATCGCGGCGGAATTGTCCCTTCGGTATGTCTTGTTTAGCGCAGCGTAAAACCCGGCGTCTATTTCGCGGAGCGCTTCGCCGCGTATCCGAAAACGCCAGTTGCCATCGGGTTTGCCAGGGATGTTGGTGCGCGCGTCCGAGCCGTAGCCCAGCATGTCCTGTATAGGGACTATGGCAAGCGACGCCGTGCTCGTAAACAGCAAACGGATCCATGCCTTATTGATCGCGCAGTTTGGCCCGCCGACAGACCAGTCGCCTTCAAAGCCAAGGTATGACAACGCTTGCTCCCGAACCTCCGGAGTCAACTCGAACATCCATGCCAGCATGGTCGTATTGTCGTGCGTCCCAGTGTACGCTATGCTGTATTTGTTGAAGTTATGCGGCAAGTGCGACTCGTCCCCAAGGAAACCGAATTGCATGACGCGCATACCCCGGAAGCCGGAATCCTTAAGAAGGGTTTTAACGTCGTCGGTAATATCTCCTAAATCCTCCGCGATGAGCGGCAGGTGGCCAAGTTCCTCCTCCAACGCCTTGAAAAGAGACATCCCAGGACCTTTTGTCCACTTGCCTTCTTTCGCGCTGTCAGCATCAGCCGGTACCCGCCAATAGCTCTCAAAACCGCGAAAATGGTCGAGTCGGATTATGTCGTATCGTTCTAGCGCCGCCTTAACGCGGCTTACCCACCATTTATAGCCATCCTTTCTCATCCGGCTCCAATTATAGACAGGGTTGCCCCAGAGCTGGCCATCCGGATTGAAATAATCGGGAGGTACGCCTCCAATCGCGAGAAAACTGCCGTCCGCGTCCATATCGAACAGGTTGCGGCGGCTCCAAACCTCCGCGCTGTCCTCGGCTACATATATCGGCATATCACCAATAATTGAAACCCCGCGGCGCGTGGCGTATTCCTTTAGCCTTGCCCACTGCTCGTGGAATAGCCACTGTACAAACTTATTAAACGCGATCTCGTCGCTTAGTTCTTCCTTGGCGCGCCGGATCGCGGGCAAGCTGTGGGAGCGTAATTCCTCATCAGGCCAATCATACCAAGGGATATCGCCAAATCTGTGCTTGATTGCCATATATAACGCGTAGTTATCAAGCCAAAAAGGCTTAAACCGTGAATACGGTTTGTCATTCAGCCTCGAAAACGCCACCCGCAGAAGCGTCAGTTGCTTTGCGCGGACAACGTTGTAGTCCACATAATCGACGCTTACACCCTCGGCGCGCTCCGTGAGGTCGTCAGGCGTCGCGAGGCCCATCTCCAGGAGCATCCTCGGGTCGATCAGCATAGGTTCGCCAGCAAACGCAGATACACATTTATATGGCGAAAAACTGATACCAGTATGTTCCAGTGGTAGAATTTGCCAAGCGTGGAAACCGGACGCGCTCAGAAAGTCGATGAATTCAACGGCTTCGGCGCCAATGACGCCGATACCGAACGGACTGTGTAGCATTGACACAGGAAGAAGGACGCCGGATGAGCGTGGAAAATTATGTCTTAAGCACATATCCATTTGTAATAACTCCTAACTCCAAATAACTGACCACTGACCACCAGCCACTAACCACTAGTCACTAGCCACTAGCCACTAATATGCCATATCTCATTCGCGTACTGCTTTATTGTTTCATCGCTCGCGAATATGCCGGATCGCGCTATATTTATAGCCGACATACGGGACCATTTCTCAGTATCCTTATAGAGTTTGTCCGCTGTCGCCTGAGCTTTTATATACGGTTCGAAATCCTTCATTACGAAGAACTGGTCATTCTCAGCGGTGAGGGAACAATAGATGTGCGGGAACTCCGCCCGTTCGGCTTCGAACGGGTGAGAATTGATGATACCCTTAATGATGCGTTGCAGACGCTCGCTACCCGCCAGAAATTCGCGGCTATTATAGCTCTGCTCTTTGCGAAGCTGGAGCACTTCGGGGACTGTGAGTCCGAACGGGATATAATTACCGTCGCCGACAGCGTCAAAAATCTCGATATTCGCTCCGTCGCGCGTCCCGATCGTTACCGCCCCATTCATCATAAACTTCATATTCCCGGTGCCTGACGCTTCCATGCTGGCTGTAGAGATCTGCTCGCTTAAATCGGAGGCCGGGAATATCTGTTCAGCGAGCGATACACGGTAGTTTTCCAAAAACACGACCTTGATGCGATCCTTCACAATAGGGTCGTTGTTTATCTTATCGGCGACGACGGACACTAGCTTAATGATGTCTTTGGCAAAGTGGTAGCTTGGCGCGGCTTTACCAGCCGTTATGAACGTTCTCGGGGCGATATCTATATCAGGATCGTCGATGATCGAATAATACATATCCATTATGTTAAACAGCAGGAGAAGTTGGCGCTTGTAAGCGTGTATCCGTTTTATCTGAACGTCGAATATGGAGTTCGGGTCAACCTTGACCTCATTGTTTTCTTGTATGAACTTTGCCAGGCGGAGCTTGTTTTGACGCTTTATATCCATCAGCTTTTTGAGAAACGAACTTTCGCGTACGGCGCCTGACTCATCAAGCTGTTCCAACTTTAACGGTTCCCTCAGCCAGTCGGGGCCAATTGTATCAGAAATGAGCTTGGAAAGCTGGGGGTTTGCCTGATGGATCCAGCGCCTGTGCGCTATACCGTTGGTCTTGTTGTTGAAGCGGTCTGGAAAAATCGTGTAAAACCCGTGGAACAACTCGTTTTTAAGCAAATCGCTGTGAACTTTCGCGACGCCGTTTATCGCGTGGCTCCCGATGATGGCCAGATTAGCCATCGAAATCTCGCCATGGCGAATAATAGCCATTTGTAAAACTTCTTCAGGTTTGTAATTATACTTATAACGCAACAGTGCGCAAAAACGCTTGTTTATTTCGTGGACGATCATGTTTATACGCGGCAACAATTGCGCGAAAGAATCGACAGGCCACTTCTCAAGCGCCTCTGGAAGTATGGTGTGGTTTGTGTACGATATCGTTTTTTGCGTGATATCCCATGCCTCGTCCCAACCAAGACCTTCATCATCCATCAATATCCGCATAAGTTCCGGTACGGCTAGCGCCGGGTGGGTGTCGTTAATGTGTATAGCTATATAGTTGTGGAATCCCCTTATGTCCCCGTAGTGCTTTTTGAAATGTCCGACTATGCTCTGTATACCAGCCGAAACGAAAAAATACTGCTGCTTGAGCCTGAGCATACGGTTGGCGTAATTGGAATCATCGGGGTACAAAACCTCTGAAATCGCTTCAGCCGAGTATTTTTGTGAAACCGCGTTGAGGTAATCGCCGCTGGAAAACGATCTGTAGTCGATTTGCTGGGTCGATTCGGCACTCCACAGCCGCAACGTGTTGACAGTATCGTTTTCATGACCGGGTATCGGAACGTCGTATGGCATCGCTATTACAGGCTCATAGTTCTCATGGTGGAACCAAAGCTTGCCGCCGCCGACATCCTCTCTGATATTGCCATAGTATTTGACGATAATTTGTCTGTTAGGTTTCTTTATTTCCCAGACAGGATCGTTTTTGAGCCAGTTGTCAGGCATTTCTACCTGATACCCGTCTATTATCTTCTGCTCAAACAGTCCGTACTTATACCGGATGCTGCACCCGTTGCCCGGCAGACCCAGATAAGCGAGCGAGTCCATGAAACAAGCCGCGAGCCTACCGAGACCGCCGTTGCCAAGCCCAGGGTCAAGCTCAACTTTATATATATCTTGCAGGTTAAGCCCAAGTTCCGCTAGAGTCTCCTCGCATACCTTCTGGAGACCGAGTGAAATGATGTTCCGCTCCAGCATCGGGCCAAGAAGAAACTCAAGCGAGAAATAATACACCTGTTTTTTCTTGCCCTTCTTATAGTTGCGGGCAGCAGTTTGCGTCCAAATTTTCATTATCTGGTCCCTGACAAGGTTGGCGAGCGCTATATAGCAATCCTCCTTGGTAGCTTCTTCAATAGAGATGCCACGCATAGCTTCAAGCTTGTCGGTAAATAGGGCGGAGAAAACACCCTTATCAAGCAAATTCATATGGCTCCTTCCTTTCGCATGAGTTTCCCGCCCTGTGGACATGGAAAACACGTTTCATCTGATTGCATACACGCCGGATTCGCCGGCTTTGACGGTTAATGTATCTAATTTTTTGCTTTTTAAAAGATCAAAATTGAAGCTTCCCACATTCAGTATCCTGTCGGTATCCGACACGTTCACCGCTATAAGGACGCGACTGCGCCCTGAACCACGTATAAAGGCGAACATGCCTTCCCGCGCTTCAATAAGGGTGTATTTGCCGTCCTTGAAGCAGCCACGCTCCTTTCGCAACCGGGAGAGGCCTTTGTACCATCTAATAAGGTCCAAGTCCTCGTATCCCCATGGATAGCATCGCCTGTTAAAGGGGTCGGCGCCGCCTTCCATACCTGCTTCGTCGCCGTAATATACGCAAGGGACGCCTGGAAGCGTAAACTGCAATAGCGAAGCCAGCCTCAGCCGCCGTTTCGCAGTCATAAGCTGATCGTCGCTCAGACGGAAGTCCGACATATCAATTTTGCTGTCCGGTAAGCAGACGCCGCTGAGCGCTGTAAGTACGCGCGCCGTATCGTGGGTCCCCAAGATATTCATAAGCGAGTTGAGCACGTGAGCTGGATAATTCTTGCACAAGGAAGCCATAACGTCCGCAAGCTGTATTACATCGCCATCCTTGACGCACGCGATAATCGCGTTTTTGAGAGTATAGTTCGTGACGCTGTCAAGCTGGTTGCTTGTAAAATAACGCCGTCGGACATCATAGGAAATCTTGTTTGAAGCGTCCTCCCACACCTCTCCGACGATTAACGCTTTAGTGTTCTCCCTTTTTATCGCGTCATGGAGAGGATCAAGGAAATAGTCCGGCAGTTCGTCTACGACGTCGAGGCGCCAACCGGATACGCCCTTGCGCGTCCAGTGCGCTATCACTCCGTTTTCACCGCATATGAAATCAATATACTCTCCGTTTTGCTTGTTGAGCGAGGGGAGAAGCTCAATGCCCCACCACGAAGCGTATGTGCCGTCCTCGCGAAAATAAAACCAGTCGCGATATGGCGAATCAGCGCTTTGATAAGCCCCTAACCCGTCGTATTTACCATACCTGTTGAAGTAACGGCTGTCGCTTCCTACATGGTTGAAGACTCCATCGAGTATTATCCTGATCCCACGCGATTTCGCTATTGCGCATAGCTGCTCGAACGCTTCGTCGCCGCCAAACGCGGGATCGATTTTCATAAAGTCGCCGGTATCGTACTTGTGATTGGAAGCTGCCTCGAAAACTGGGCTCAAGTACAAGCAGGTTACGCCCATCTCTTCGAGATATGGGAGTTTTTCGATCACTCCGCGTAAGTCACCGCCGAAGAAGTCGTTGTTTCGGACAATACCTTCTTCATCAGGCAAAAAGTATGGGCAGCCGCCCCAATCCTGTCTGAAGACCGCGTAGGCGCTGTCTTCGGGTGGTGGGTCGCTGTCGTCGCTCCGGGCATGGCGGTAAAACCTGTCAACAAAGATATGATATATGACGCCGCCATATAACCAGTCTGGGTTTTCAGCGCAGGGGGAGTACGCGGTAATCTGAAAGCTGCCCTCCGCGTTCTCTGGTATGGTAAATACGTCGCCGAAAGTGGAATCGATAAGGAAACGGTACCAATACAAGCCCGGGGTGTTGATATGTACAGCGCTTTTATAGACGTCATACGCGCCTGTCAGATGGTCGAAACCCATGGAAATCTCGCGCGCTTCCGTCTCTCCGCCATCCGGATAAAGATAGACGCGCGGGTTTGCCGCGTAACCACGCAGCAGTTTTACACTCAAAACCAACGATCCAGGCACTTCGACGCCACCTGCCGGGCATCTGTAATACTCGTCTTTTTCATCGAAAATGTACATCGTCATTTCCGCTTTAGCTCCTTATAGATATCGGAATAAGCCTTCGCGGATATATCCCAACCGAAATCGCGCCGCATTGCCTCGCGCATGAGATTTTTCCAGTCACGTTCGCGATTAGTATAAAGGTCGAGGGCTTTTAGTACCGTATTGAGGAGCGCGCCGGCGTTATAGTCTTCAAAGACGAACCCGTTCCCGTTGCCTAGGCTACAGTCTCGGATCGTGTCGCCAAGCCCGCCGGTCTTGCGGACTATGGGTATCGTCCCGTAGCGACAGGCTATCATCTGCGCCAACCCGCAAGGCTCGCTGCGCGACGGCATCAACAAAACATCCGCGCCTGCGTAGATTTTGCCCGCGATCTCAGGGTTGAAAGCGATGCTAACAGCGACCTTGTCGGGGTATCGAACCGCCCTTTCTTCAAAGAACAGTTCGTACGCATGTTCACCGGTCCCAAGTAGCATAAACTGAACGTCCATCCTGAGCATGTCGTCCATCATGTATGTTATGAGGTCGATACCCTTGTGGGACACGAGCCGGGATACGACGCAGATGAGCATCTTGCGTGGGTCTTTGGGCAGATTGAACAGGGTTTGCAACTTTCTTTTGTTAACGGCCTTGCCGTCAAGGGAGTCCGCTGTGTAATTCTTTTCAAGCAGCGGGTCGGTGGCGGGGTTATATAGATCTGTGTCTATGCCGTTTATAATTCCAGTGAGTTTATACGAGTTTTCCCTTATGATCGGCTCAAGCTTATACCCGCCGCTGACCTGTATTTCACTGGCGTAGGAGGGGCTCACGGTTGTAAGTTTGTCCGAGCAGACGATCGCGCCTTTCATGAGGTTTATGCATCCGTCATAGTTGACAAGGTTGGCGTTGTAGTCCATCAAGTCGAACACGTCATGGAAGATATCAGGCCGGAACTGCCCCTGGTATTCTAAGTTGTGCATAGTGAATACCGTCCTGATGTTCCCAAATTTCTCGTAATAATGCGTTTTCAGGTAGACGGGGACAAGCGCCGTCTGCCAGTCGTGCGCGTGAATGACGTCGGGGACGAATCCGGTGAGTTCAATAACCGAGAAGACTGCCTTGGAGAAGTATGCGAACCGCTCGCCGTCGTCAAAATGGCCGTACGCGCTTTCTCGGTCGAAATAATGCCGGTTGTCAAGAAAATAATATGTAACGCCCTCCGTTTTAAGCTCTTGTACTCCGCAATATAGAGTCCGCCAGGCAAGCCGCACTTCGGTTTCGCCCAAGAATTTCATTTGCGGTTCGAATTTATCGCGAAACTGCGCGTAAAGCGGCAACACAATGCGCATGTCGATATCCGGGCAGTTTTTGGCTACTGCTTTTGCTAGAGCGCTCGCGACCTGACCCATGCCCCCTGTAGCGATGAAAGGGATTACTTCGGAAACCGCGTTTAGTACTTTAAGCTTCGTTTTGCCACTGGGCATAATTGCAATACCTCCTATTGTTGATGGTGTAAAATGTTGTTAAATGACCCTCGATCTTTCTATATATACCGGATATGTGCGGTATCCGACCATATGGCGGGTATCCGATATAACGACGGATCTGTCGGCTATGACACAGTCGAGCATAACGTCGTTCCCAATCAAAGTATCGTCCTGCAATATGCAGTTTTTGACGATGGAGCCGGCGCCTATTTTAACGTTTCTGCAGATGACGCTGTCTATCACTGTGCCCTCTATCTGGCATCCATCGGCGACTATGGAGTTTTTTATCTCAGCGTCCTTTCCATATTTCGTCGGAAGGGAATCCCTGCGGTACGTGAATATCCGCCTCCCCTCAAAATCAAATAGAGCGTTTCTTTTTTCAATATCCAGCATTTCCATATTGTAATGGAAAAAAGTCTCGATTGAGCAAATATGCGCTGTGTAGCCCTTGAACTCATACGCGACCACGTTTAGCCGCTCAAGCGATTCCGCGAGCAATGAACCTGAAAACCGGAGCATGCCACAGTTCTTCTCTCCGGCTATGAGCTGGATAAAAACCCGCTTTTGCATAATATACACACCAAGAGAAACATTTATTACGTCAGCCGAATTGGGCGTCCTGACTATGTCTCTCACGCGTCCGCTGTCGTCTATTTCGAAAGCGATGGCATTTTCGCGTTCGGTAGGGTCGATGGTCTTTCTCGCGTATATCGCGGTTACGTCGGCAAAGCTTTTTTTATGCGCGTCTATAGCGGCCCGATAATCCATGTTATAAACGACGCTGCTGTCGGCAAGCACTATGTATTCCGCTTTTGATTCAGCCAAGAATCCGGCGGCTCTTTGCAAGGGGCCGTCAAGCTCGCTGTTGACGCTCCGCCGGTCGTCCGCGTGGTATGGCGGGAAAAACGTCACTCCGCCTGATTTACGGGCGAGATCCCATTCTTTTCCCATTCCGATGTGGCCGATGAGCGATTGGTAGTGGCTGTTGAGGATCATCCCAATTGTGTATATCCGCGAATTGACCATGCTCGAGAGCATGAAGTCCACCAGGCGATATCTGCCGGCAAATCGCGTGGCGGATAGGGTCCTCATCGGGCTGCCGTCACCGGCGCGGTCCGGATGTGGATCGGAAAGGCATAGTCCTGCGTTCAATCTAAATCACTCCTTCTCCGTCTGTATGTCGCTTGCCTCTCTATCACGGTCCCGCGCTCGCAGACTTTCAGTTTACCTCCGTCTTTGAGCGGTTCCCCAACAGCAGCGCCTTCCTCGACGATTGTATTTTCATCGAGAATCGCGTAATCAACGGTCGCGTTTTTACATATTCGCGCGTTTTCCATGATGACGCTGTCCCTTACAACAGCGCCTTCTTCCACAATCACGCCTACGGATAGTATGCTGTTTTCGACCTTGCCGTATATCTCGCAACCCTCGGTGATAAGTGTGTTTTTTATGCTGCCGGTAGGGGAGATATAATGCGGTGGACTTCCAGCGGTTCTTGAAAGTATATTCCAGTTCTCAAAACCCAGGTGTAGGTCGTCAAGAAGGTCCATGTTGGCTTGCCACAGGCTTTCTTCCGTGCCGACATCCTTCCAGTACCCATCGAAGCGGTAGGCGAACAAGCGGCGTCCATCGCTCAGCATATCCGGGATTATATTTTTTCCAAAGTCATGCGACGATTCAGGATCGTTTTCATCCTTGTTCAGGTACTCCCTTAATACACGCCAATCAAAAATGTATATGCCCATCGACGCGAGATTGCTTTTTGGGTTTATCGGCTTTTCCTCGAAGTCGGTGATGCTGTCGTCCAAAGCGGTATTCATGATCCCAAATCTGCTGGCATCTTTGATAGGAACCTCAATGACCGCGATTGTGCAGTCCGCCCGGACGTTTTTGTGGTAGTCAAGCATGGACGAATAATCCATTTTGTAGACATGGTCGCCAGCCAGAATTAGTACGTATTCCGGGCTGAACGTATCTACGAAGTCTTGGTTTTGGTAGACGGCGTTCGCGGTTCCGCTGTACCACACGGTGCTGCCTGGCTTGCTATGCGGAGGGAGTATCCAAACCCCGCCGCGCAGAATGTCGAGGTCCCAGTGCTGGCCTTTTCCAATGTAGTCATGCAGTAGCAAAGGTTGGTACTGCGTCATGACGCCAACTGTGTCAATGCCCGAGCGCACACAGTTCGTAAGCGGGAAGTCGATTATTTTATATTTGCCCCCAAACGTCACAGCCGGCTTGGCAAGTTGTTCCGTTAATGATTTCAGTCGCGATCCCCTGCCTCCGGCTAAGAGCATGGCGATGCACTCCTTGTGTTCCGATAGTCCCATACTTTACTTTACCTCCTAACGCGCTATTTGCGCAAGCGTTTAGTGGGCGACGATCAGTGGACAGAGGATTGCGAAGTGGTTTTCGAGCTAGAGTCGGCGTGCGACTCTTTAGGGCGCGGCGCGCCGTCAGGCGAATCGCTTTTGGATACGGTGCCGGTTGGCTTTTCAACAGATTTTTCGACATCCTTCCGTTTCAGCCTTAGGCAGACCGTGGCAAGGGGCGGCACAGTTATGCTCAAACTCTGTTTGAAGCCATGCAACGCCGCTTTCTCGGTTTTGATGTCTCCATTCGTGTTGCCCCATCCGCCATATTCCGCCAAATCGGAATTGAACACCTCTGTGTATAGCCCCCTATCCGGGACCCCGATCTTGTACTCGGCTCTTTTTACCGGCGAGAAGTTGATAAGGACTATGAGGCTCCTGCCTTTTTTATCCATGCGCATAAAAGCGATGACGTTGCGCTCCCGGTCGCTGTCGCATATCCACTTGAATCCGTCCCATGAGTAATCTATTTCCCACAGCGCAGGCGTCGCCAGATAAAACGCGCCCAATTCCTGGACGTAATGCTTAAGCTTGCTGTGCATCGGATAATCAAGGAGGAGCCAGTCGAGGCTCGAATTGAAATCCCATTCCCGAAACTGACCAAATTCCGCGCCCATGAACGTGAGTTTTTTGCCTGGGTGTGTCATCATATAACCAAGGAAAGCGCGCATTCCTGCGAATTTGTTTTCATAATCGCCGGGCATTTTATTGAGAAGCGATTTTTTCCCGTGAACAACTTCGTCGTGCGATAAGGGAAGTATATAATTCTCACTAAAAGCGTATAGGAACGAAAATGTGATTTTGTTATGTATTTCTTTCCTGTAAAATGGGTCGAATTCAACATACTCAAGCATGTCGTTCATCCAGCCCATATTCCACTTATAGTTAAACCCCAAGCCACCGTCCTGGGTGGGTTTTGTGACCAGTGGCCACGCTGTTGATTCCTCGGCGATTATCATGACGTTGGGGAACTCACTGAAAACAGCTTTGTTCAGTTTTCTAAGAAAAGCGATCGCGTCAAGGTTTTCGTTGCCGCCGAGGGTGTTCGGCGTCCATTCGCCCGCCCTTCGGCCATAGTCGAGATATAGCATCGAACTGACGGCGTCTACCCTCAAACCGTCCGCGTGGTATTTTTCGATCCAAAACAGGGCGTTAGAGACTAGAAAAGATTGAACTTCAGTCCGCCCATAATCGAAGCAGCGCGTGCCCCATTCCCAATTCTCGATGCGGTCGTTGCCGTGGCACTCGTATAGACATCCGCCGTCGTACTCGATCAAGCCGTGCTGATCCTTTGGGAAGTGGGACGGGACCCAATCAAGAATAACGCCTATACCGGCTTGGTGGAACATATCGACGAATTTCATGAAATCATGCGGCGTTCCATATCTCGTCGTAGGGGCATAGTATCCGGTTACCTGATACCCCCACGAGCCGCTGTAGGGGTGTTCCATGACAGGCATCAATTCAATATGCGTGTAGTTCATTTCTTTCATGTAAGGTATCAATCGTTGCGATAGTTGCTCATAGCTGAAGGGTTGCCCGTCGCCGGCCCTCATCCAAGAACCCATATGAACTTCATAAATGTTCATTGGACTATTATATGAGACCTGGCGTCGCATACGTTTTTGCCAGGACTGGTCGTCCCAGATATAACCTTCTATGTCAAAAATTATAGACGCTGTCTTTCCATCGGTTTCCGAACAGAATGCGTAGGGATCAGCTTTCAGCTCGTCCCTGCCGTTTTCTGAACTTATACTGTACTTGTACCGTTGCCCCTGCGAAACACACTCGACTGTCGTTTCCCAAATACCGCCTTTGGATATACGCATCATTGGATTTGCTGTTTTATTCCATCCGTTGAAATCGCCGACAAGGTGGACAGCCTTCGAGTGCGGTGCCCACGTCCTGAAAATAGCGACATTTGTTTTTAGGTCGAAGTGGCAGCCTAAAAAATCATATGCCCGGTAATTGGTCCCTTGGTGGAAAAGATAGATAGGAAGGTCGCCCGGCAATTGGTTTTCGTCCATAATCAAACCTCGCTCACTAAGAATAGCACTCTACATATCATTATACATTATATCGAAGATATGTGGAATAAAAATTATATAGATTTTAAAAAATACTTCGTCACATGCGATTCGCGATAAGTTACTACATCCAAATCGCGTCTAACGTCTCGATTGATTGCCAATAGCAACCGCGTCCTAGTTGATGGAATGAAAGTTTCGCGATGGTTTCGAAACAAACAAAGAACATTGAGATTGTAATACAAAACGTGAAATATTTCAACTGTATTATTCTCAATTCTTGTAGAGAC
>WRNV01000042.1 GCA_009776445.1 Oscillospiraceae bacterium
GCTGAAATCTATTTCGGGCGAAAAGCGCTGAATCATTGCTTCCGCGTCACAATTTGCCGCAATGTATTTAGATATCCAAAGAACATCATTTTCATCGACAATGCCATCATTTGTAAAATCCGCCGCCGCTTCGCTGAATGTAATGGTTGACGGGTATTTTTGCAGCATAGCGCCTAAATCGCAATCGCATTGTATATAACGGTTCATCCAAAGAATATCCGTGCCATCTATTTCCCCATTGCCAGTGAAGTCGCCGTAAAAGATATCCGGAGCGTTCAAATTTCTAGTTGTTGCTTCTTCCACGTTATTTGTCGCAAGTACACGCAAGGGTACTGCTGAAAACATCATAGTGATTGCCAGAACTGCCGTTAATAATTTAAAAATAATACCTCGACTAATTAATGGTTTCATTTTACTCATCCTTTATTCAATTTATGTTAACAATATACCCTATTCATAACATAATTAGACGGTAATTGCAATACGTATCAGATACTATTACTCGATTTTTGCGAAGGCCCTACCTAAATACGTTAAACACAGCAATTAGCAGCTGAATTGTCTGCTTGTTGCTGTGTTTACGAAAGTCACTCTTTCTCACGAATAACAAGTATACCTTACTATACTCAGCAAAAACAATGAAAAATGTGCGATTAATGCTGAGTATAGAAAGGCAATGAGAGGGCTGGAATAAGAATAATCGGGCGTATTGCTGATGCGGTTACAAGTCTACTTTGATAATGTATATATTGGAAACAACTTGATCTGCGTCGGCGTCTAGGTACGCGAACAAGAAGTCGTCTTCGTCAAGATCTTTGGCTATGCTTACATCAAGGTCAACTTCATGTTCACCAGTTTTCGTAATAATGTAAACGGGAGCGTTGTCATCAACAGCATAGCCACTGTTGACTCCATCCAGCTCTAAGAGGCCTCCATTGTTTTTAATTGTTGATACCGCACTCAGGGAGCTTGCATCGTAAAACAATTGTGTAGCGGAGGATATATCTAAAACGCCGCTGCTGGTTGTTTTAATGTTGTTCCATATTTGACCCTCTTTAGCTACTAGCCAGTCTTTAACAGAAGCGTTCTTAACGGTGATAGTATCCGGCTTGCCTTCCACTATCACATCCACTGTATAACCGTCTACAGACAACATCCAAGAGCCAACTATATACACAAAATCGAGATTTTCCTGAAGTGTGGGGGGCGTTAAGAAATTAGCGGATAGTATTGTGCCATTTAATCCAGAATAGGCCATGCCGCTGCTGGTTAAGCTAAGATTAAGCATAGCTATTCCTTTAGCAATCATAGCACCTGAAAGTTCCCAATATGGATCGTTCTCCCCCGAAACCTCAACTTGGATTTGCCCATCGAGAAAGTCAATACTCAATTCAGATAAATAACCGTTGCCATTTGCCACTACGGAACACATGTTACTGCCCCTAGTAAAATACACAGACTCTAGTTGAGTACCTCCGCAGTATAGGTTCTCTAACGCAGTGTTGTTGCTAACATCCAGTGTAGTTAGTTTGGTACCACGGCAATCAAGAACCCTCAGCTCGGGATTGTTGCTAACATCCAGTGCGCTTAGGTTGCTGTTCCAGCAAATAAGACGCTTCAGCGCAGTGTTGTTGCTAACATCCAGTGTGTTTGGGTTGCTGCTCCACCCGCAATCTAGGTACTCCAACGCTGTGTTGGCGCTTACATCAACTGCATTTAGGCTGTTACCACCATAAGCAAGGTGCTTTAACAGAGTGTTGTTGCTAACATCCAGTTCGGTTAGGTTGTTGTTCCCGCAATAAAGCTCAAACAACACTGGGTTGTTGCTAACATCCAGTTCGGTTAGGTCGTCGTTCCAGCAATGAAGATACTGCAACTGCGTGTTGTTGCTTACATTCAGTGTGGACAGATAGAGATATCCACAATCAAGTGACACCAACTCAGTGTTGTTGCTTACATCCAGTGTGGTTAGGATATTGTCACCGCAACCAAGGTACTGCAACGCAGTGTTATTACTTACATCCAGTGTGGTTATGTTGTTCCATCCGCAATCAAGAACCTTCAACTCTGTGTTGTTGCTTATATCCAGTTCGGTTAGGGTGTTGTCGCCGCAACTAAGGTCCTGTAACACTGTGTTGTTGCTTACATCCAGTACGGTTAGGTCGTTATAAGCGCAACGAAGATCCTGCAACACTGCGTTTTTGCTTACATCCAGTACGGTTAAATTGTTAAACTCGCAATCAAGGTACTCCAATGCCATCTTATTTCCTACATCCAGTGTGGTTAGGTCGTTGTAATAGCAACGAAGCGTCTGTAACTCTAGGTTGTTGCTTATATCCAATATGGAAAGGTTATTGCTAGAGCAATCAAGAACATTCAATGCAGTGTTATTATTTACATTCAGTGTGGACAGATTATTGTTCCAGCAATTAAGGTATTCCAGTGCTGTGTTTTTGCTTATATCAAGCGAGGTTAGGCTGTTCCATTCACAACCAAGTTGTTGTAACTCCGTGTTGATACTTACATCAAGTTCTGCTAGGTTGTTCCACCCGCAATAAAGGAACTCCAGCGCTGTGTTGTTGCTAACATCCAGTGTTTCTAAGTTGTTGGCACCACAACGAAGGTCATGCAACTCTGCGTTGTTGCTTACATCCAGGGCGGTTAGGTTGTTGTTGCCACAATTAAACCACAGCAATGCCGTGTCGTTGCTTACATCAAGTTCGGCTAGATTGTTGCCACCGCAATAAAGCTCCAGTAACGCCGTATTTTTGCTTACATCTAGTGTGGATAGGTTATTGTAATCGCAATCAAGAAGATCCAATTGGGTGTTTCCACTTACATCAAGCGTGGTTAGTTGATTGTCAGTGCAATAAAGCCTCTCCAGATTTGTAAAATACGACAACTCACCCATGCTTGTTATCCCTCTCTTGCTTACATCTAAAGAGCTGATTGTGACTAGGTCTACTGGGTAAAGGACACTGTATTTAGTGTAGTCTGAGTATGCAGGTAATAACTTAAGATTATCAATAACCGCTTCCTTAAAGTTCGGATCCAGAAATGTAACTGGTGTGTTTGATAATACCGTTACCGTTGCGCTTGGCCGTATAGATGTCCCGGTTACTGTACCTTGTACGCTGAATGTTCCAACATAAGAGTATTGTGATAGGTCGATGGAGTCCCATGTTACAAAGACGCTAGCGCTCAATCCATCGCTGTAGTAAGCTGTGATCTCGGCGGGCATTGTTGGCGCTGTTTCGACACTGGTGTAGACGTTAACACCTGCAAACGATGTAATCGTTAGCGCTCCGCCAGGGCCGCTGCCAGGGTTTCCGCTGCCAGGGTTTCCGCCGCCAGGCCCACCGCCGCTAATATTGCTGCCGCTCAGGGGATCCAAAGGCGTTTCCTCGTCTCCGACCTCCTCTTCTTCGCTTTCAATCAGTCTAATTATTCGAGCCATTATTGTCATTGCTTCCGCCCGGGTTATACTATTCGATGCTCTAAATGTGTTATCTGGGTAGCCCCCGACTATTCCGCTTTCTGTCATGGCGATGATACCGTCAACGCTCCAACTTGGGAACGACGCGCTGTCGTCAAATTCGCTTGTGTCCGATTGGGGTTCCAATTCTAAGACTCTCGCTAAAGCTACCGCTACCTCTGCACGGGTGATCGGGTTGCCCGGATTGGCGTTTCCGTAATTGTCACCCTGAATATACCCTTGGTTTTTTGCGATAGCAAGATCATCGTAATACCATGTTCCAGGTTCGACGTCTGGAAAATTCACCTCTCCCACTTCAATAAATTTAAAAGTTCGATTGATGAGCGCAATAAGCTCCGCCCGCGTGATGTTGTTGTCCGGGCTGATGTTGCCGTTGTTGTCGCCTCGAACAAGGCCTTTCTCCTGCAGAAAGCTGATGTCGTCGATAGCCCAGTGTCCAGAAATGTCTTCTGCAGCCGCAGTCATTGGTACTACCGTTGTAACGATGAGACAACAAGTGATAATCAGTGTTAGAAGTTTCCTCAGTCGCAGTGTATTGTTTTTCATGAGTGTTTGCTCCCCTGTTTATTATTTTGTTTGTGGGAAATAATATTATGCTTTGGAGATGGTCTCAATTTGTTTACCATTTATCTATAAAATTATTATCGCCAGCTAATTTATACTATATAAGGACTCAAATAGCAATACATATTAGATATTATTACTCAAAAATCACGCTAAATGATGCTACATGTCGGACTTTAGCGCTTTAAACAGCAATTGTGCCAAAATGGCATAATTGATCAGGCAAGTATCAGTGCGAAATGAAAAAGAGCTGCGAATTAACAGACTGTGAAGTGATACTTACGTATTGAACAAAGTCGCTGGCACACAAGACTATGAGGATAGTAGGGTGTTTATAGTTGTCGGCATCAACTGTGAAATAATTATACCCGAGCGTTTTATGACGAGCGGATCGTTGAATTTTCTATCGTTTTTTCCAATATTGTAGGGGCAGACCTGTGTGTCTGCCCTGGAAACTACGCCGCAAATATGTAAGAGGAACAGGCATGCGTGTCTGCCCTAATAACCGCGCCGGAAACATGTAGGAGGGCGAACACATAGGTTCGCCACTACGTTGGTTCGTTCTATTGTTAAAAACAATGATAACAAAGGTAATAAACGGAGTCTTGATTTTTTCAAGTCTATAGACAATATAGCTCCTTTTTCCATCTCATCCGCATTCTGAATCAGAGCAGATGCGACTAAATCCACTGCTTGATCAGCGTGTAGAACCGATGCTCTGATTTGTGCCACGCTTGTTTCAGTTCATGCGTTGTTGACAATATCGCGCTGAAATCAAGATCGTATGTTAGAACAACATAGTTATTCTCACGCGCGTATGCCATGATCTCAACCGTAAAGCCATAATGCCTCTGTCTGCTAAGAGAGCCGCATATTTTTGTGGTATGTTCATATCGAGTAATATTTTCATGCCGGTACGATCAATTCTTCCCTAGTTCCAATAGCCCAAGCAGCATAGCGAAGCGCCTCCGATATGTCCGCAACAGTCAGATTTGGATACTCTGCAAGCAATTCGTTGATGGTCGTACCTTCGCTGATTTGCATGAGTATCATGCCAACTGTTATACGTGTTCCCGCAATACACGCTTTACCACCCATAATACCGACATCATGGGTGATTCTTGTAAACTGCTCCATAGTACCACCTCCGTCTCCTATAATAGTGCTATTTCATTCTAACTTCAACACAATGGAATGATATGAAATAGTCTGCCATGGAAACTGCGCCGGAAAATTCAGGAGGGCGAACACATAGGTTCGCCCCTACGGATTTACGCTGTTTATGCTTTTACGGTACATACGGTTATATATCTACTTTGATAATGTATATATTGGAAACAACTTGATCTGAGTCGACGTCAAGGTACACGAACAAGAAGTCGTCTTCGTCAAGATCTTCGGCTATACCTTCAAAAATGTCAGCTTCAAACGTACCAGTCATCGTAATAATGTAAACGGGCGCGTTGTCATCAATAGTATAGCCGCTGTAGATTCCATCAAGTTTCAAGAGGCCTTCGTTG
Source organism: Oscillospiraceae bacterium (assembly GCA_009776445.1). Taxonomy (GTDB): domain Bacteria; phylum Bacillota; class Clostridia; order Oscillospirales; family Oscillospiraceae; genus WRMH01. The sequence continues at coordinate 5,581 of WRNV01000042.1, forward strand.
TTCTTAATTGTTGATGCTGCGCTCGGCGAGTTTACATTGTAGCGCAATTGCGTAGCGGAGGATAAATCTAAGACGCCGCTGACGGTTACTTTAATGTTGTTCCAAAGTTCGCCTGCCATAGCTATTAGCGTGTTGTGATCAGTAGCGCTCTTAACTGTGATAGTGTCGACCTTGCCTTCTAGAATTACATCCATGCCATAACCTGCTGAAGTGAACTCCCAACTACCGATAATATACACAAAAGAGTACTCACTGGGTGCATAGATATCGTCAAATATGAATACTATGTCAGCAATACTGTCTGCTAAACCATCCGTACTGTAGCTGACTGCTGTGGTTCTAGACAATTCATCAAACGTTGGAACATTATTTCTACCCGTGTAAATCGTAGCCGTTCCATCAGGAATACGGTTGTTATTGTCATCAGGGTCTTTCATATAGTTGACCACAACGAATTGTGTAGCACTGCTTGCCAGATACACACTTGAGCCGCCATGGAGAGTTATCGATCCCTTCTCAATCTTTGTGATCCCATCATCTACACTATATGTAGTATCTGTTCCGGGTGCTGTGAATGTATACCTCCCAGAATTGTCAATGTCAAAAAAACTAACTACACCAATACGGGTGTTTGCGTTATACATCTCGGCAGTTGTTGGGACATCAATAACTTTCCCATCAAGCGTTATGATGGTTGCAGTGTACGTGTTTCCTGTATACATGTTTTCTGTATACTTAGTAACTATCTTTCCGTCTTTGAGTTCTGAATATGGATCATTTCCCACTGTCGCATTTACATCTTCTAGTTCTGAAGATGCCTTATATCCAATTACCACAGCAAGTTTCACTAAGGGTGTATGGGGTGTAGTTGAGAAATTCGCTACAAGTCTCGTGCCATTGACTTCAGAATATGCCATGCCGCTGTCTGTTAAATTAAGATTAATCGCGGCTAGTCCTTCAGCAATTTTAGCACCAGATAGTTCCCAATATGGATCGTTCTCCCCCGAAGCCTCAACTTGGATTTGCCCATCGAGAAAGTCAATACTCAATTTAGATAAATAACCGTTGCCATTTGCCACTATTGAGCATGGGCTACTGCCTCTGGTAAAATACACTGACTCTAGTTGAGTACCCCCACAGTATAGTTTCTCCAACGCTGTGTTGTTGCTAACATCCAGTGTGGTTAGGTTGTTATAGCTGCAAACAAGGTACACCAAGGCTAGGTTTTTGCTAACATCCAGTGTAGTTAGGTTATTGCCGCAAACAAGGTACACCAAGGCTGTGTTGTTGCTAACATCCAGTGTGGTTAGGTTATTACCGTCGCATTCGAGGTGGTACAATCGTGTGTTGTTGCTAACATCAAGTTCGCTTATATTGTTGGAGCCGCAAACAAGGTACACCAAGGCTGGATTGTTGCTTACATCCAGTGTTGTTAGGTTATTGACGTCGCATTCGAGGTGGTACAATCGTGTGTTGTTGCTAACATCAAGTGCGGTTAGGTTATTTTCCCCACAATAAAGGATCTCCAACTTCGTGTTGTGGCTTACGTCAAGTGTGCTTATATTGTTGTCATAACAAGAAAGGATCTCCAACTTCGTATTGATGCTTATGTCAAGTGTGCTTATGTTGTTAATACAACAATAAAGAAACTCCAACTCTGGGTTGCTGCTTACATCCAATGAGGATAGTTTGTTGCCATCACAAAAAAGCCTTAGCAACTCCGGGTTTTTGCTTATAACCAGTGTATCTAGATTGTTGTCATAGCAAATCAGGTACTTCAATGCTACGTTGTTGCTTACATCCAGAGAGGACAGGTTGTTCAATGAGCAACCAAGCCCCTGCAAATCTGTGTTATTGCTTACATCAAGTGTGGATATGTTGTTCAACGTGCAATCAAGCCCCTGCAACTGCTTGTTTTTGTCTACTTCCAGTTCGGATAGGTTGTTGTCATCACAATAGAGCTCTAACAACGCTGTGTTTATGCTTACATCCAATATGGATAGGTTGTTGGTTCCACAATTAAGAACCTCCAAAACCACGTTTTTGCTTACATCCAGTGTGCTAAGGGTATTTCCATCACAATAAAGCTCTAGCAACGCCTTATTTTCGATTACATTCAGTATGGATAAGTTATTGTACCCGCAATCAAAAACCTCCAACTCTGTATTTTTGCTAACATCCAGTGTGGACAGATTGTTGTTCCTGCAATTAAGCTTCAGCAATACTGTGTTCTTGCTTATATCAAGCGCGGTTAGATTGTTCCACTCGCACTCAAGAACCTGCAATACCGGGTTGTTGTTGACATTTAGTTCGGCTAGATTGTTCTCACCGCAATAAAGCTCCAGTAACGCGGTATTTTTGCTAACATCAAGTTCGCTTAGTTGATTGTCAGTGCAATAAAGCCTCTCCAGTCTTATAAAATACGACAACTCGCCCATGCTAGTTATCCCTCTATAGCTTACGTCTAGTTCAGTGATTTTCGCCAAGTCTTCTGGATAAATGTTGCTGTCCTTGGTGTAGTTTGAATATCCTGGCAACAGTTTAAGATTATCCACAACCGCCTCTTTAAAGTTAGCGTCTGCAAAAACAACCGGGTTAGGGCCGCCAGGCCCGCCGCCGCCAGGTCCACCACCGCTAATATTGCTGCCGCTCAGAGTATCCAAGGGCGTTTCCTCGTCTCCGACTTCCTCTTCTTCGCTTTCAATCAGTCTAATTATGCGAGCCAATATGGTCATTGCTTCCGCACGGGTTATACTATTTGATGCTCTAAATGTATTATCTGGGTAGCCCCCGACTATTCCGCTTTCTGTCATGGCGATGATACCGTCAACGCTCCAACTTGGGAACGACGCGCTGTCGTCAAATTCGCTAGCGTCTGATTGGGGCTCTAATTCCAAGACTCTTGCTAAAGCTACCGTTACCTCTGCACGGGTGATCGGGTTGCCCGGATTGGCGTTTCCGTAATTGTCACCCTGAATATACCCTTTGTTTTTTGCGATAGCAAGATCATCATAATACCATGTTCCGGGTTCGACGTCCGGAAAATTCATCTCTCCCACTTCAATAAATTTAAAAGTTCGATTAATGAGCGCTATAAGCTCCGCTCGCGTGATGTTGTTGTCTGGGCTGATGTTGCCGTTGTTGTCGCCTCTCACAAGGCCTTTCTCCAGCAGAAAGTTGATGTCGTTGATTGCCCAGTGTCCTGCAATGTCTTCGGCAGCCGCAGTCATTGGTACTACCGTTGTAACGATGAGACAACAAGTGATAATCAGTGTTAGAAGTTTCCTCAGTCGCAGTGTAATGTTTTTCATGAGTGTTTGCTCCCTTTTTAAAAATACTATTTGTGGGAAATAATATTATGCTTTAACGATGATCTCAATTTGTTTACCATTTATCTATAAAATTATTATCGCCAGCTAATTTATACTATAAAAGGACTCAAATAGCAATACATATTAGATAGTATTACTCAAAAATCACGCTAAATGATGCTACATGTTGGATTTTAACGCTTTAAACAGCAATTGTGCCAAAATGGCATAATTGATCAGGCAAGTATCAGTGCGAAATGAAAAAGGAGCTGCCAATTAACAGACTGTGAAGTGATACTTGCGTATTGAACAAAGTCGCTGGCGCACAAGACTATGGGGATAGTAGGGCGGTAATAGTTGTCGGCATCAACTGTGAATATTTATACCCGAGCGTTTTATTTATGACGAGCGGATCGTTGAATTGTCGATCGTTTTTCCAATACCGTAGGGGCAGACCTGCGTGTCTGCCCTGGAAACTACGCCGCAAATATGTAAGAGGAACAGACCTGCGTGTCTGCCCTGGAAACTACGCTGCAAATATGTAAGAGGAACAGGCATGCGTGTCTGCCCTAATAACCGCGCCGGAAACATGTAGGAGGGCGAACACATAGGTTCGCCCCTACGGTGGTTCGTTCAATGGTTAAAAACAATGACATCAAACGAATGTTTGCGTTGAATAAAGACGTTGGGTTGGAAATCATTTGATCTGAGGATATCCAGAATCCTCGAAGCTCTCTTTGTGTTGCGCTAACCAAACAATTTCCCGTAGTCGGCAAGTATTGACTCGAACCGGACGCCCATACGCGGGCCTGTGCCGTCCGCCGCCGTCAGCCGGATGGCCGCGCAGGTATAGTCCACCGCGATCCTTGTCGCTTCGGGAAGGCTCCGCCCACGGAGCAACGCGCCAAAGAGGAACGAGCCAAAAACATCTCCGGTACCGTGGTACATACCTTCGATGCGCTTATCCATAATATAATCGATCCGCCCAGTTTCTGCGTCATAACAGGCTGCGCCTAGGTCGTCGTCCCCAAAATGCGTGCCGGTCAGCACAACCTGCTTTGCGCCTAATCCGGCAAGCGCGGTAAGAAGATCGTCAATATCCGCCTCAGTCATAGGACCGTCTTTATATTCGCGCCCCAGCATAAAAGCGGCTTCGGTGCGGTTGGGAACAATGACGTCGGCGTGTCCGCACAGCTTCGCCATGCCTTTTACATGATCCATTGTGAAAAGGCTATACAGCTCGCCGTGATCCGCCATCACAGGATCGACCATAATCAGCGTCTCTGGCTCGCGAAACATCTCAAAAATATCCTTCACTATATCAATTTGACCGAGCGAACCTAGAAATCCGCTGTAAAAGGCATCAAATTGAATATTTTCTTTTTTCCAGTGTTCCGCGATTGGCATCATATCTTCGGTCAGGTCGCGGAATGTGAAGCCTTCAAAGCCGCCTGTGTGGGTGGACAACACCGCCGTGGGCATAACAGAGCATTCCACGCCCGCTGTGGAAATGATCGGAAGCACTACCGTAAGCGAGCATTTGCCCACTCCTGAAATGTCATGGATAGCTGCGACCCGTTTGATTGGATTCATTAGTTTTGATCCTCCTTGTGTTAAATGTTTCATCTTTGCTGCCTGATTTTCGAATAATAATAACACAAGGCGTACTACGTCCGCAACCTAAATATGCGTTTGAACACAGGGACAGCTCGTCACGGCCCGTCTCCGCGTTCAAATTTGTTCATAAAAAAATATAAAAAACGCTTTACATAAGCAAGATTTTTTGATAGTATTATGTAAACAAGATTCATAGAGAATAAACAAGCCTATACTCTCAATGTGCAAATATAATTCGAGTCTCATTTTAGTGCTGTACCCAACTATGTAAATGGAATTATGTAAACGGAACCAATATCCCATTCGCAAGTTATTTATGTGCAGCGCGTGCGAATACATCTTACATATGGAGGAATGATATGCGTATTATTATTGTGAAGAAATCAAACAAAATTCTCCCTATAGAGGATATTAACGTCAAAATTCTGCAAAAGCTTAACGAACACGCAACTGCGTACGTTACAGGTGTTCTTACGTATGACGCCTATTTCGAGTATCTTGAATCAACAACCAGCGAGACGGAATTTGTTATCGATTATATTGAAACAGCCGACAATTCCACGCAACTAACGCTGTTTGTCGGCCTATGCAAAAAAATGAGAAACATAAGCCGTGATCCAATAGGAAAAACCGAAATACTTGTTGAAATTGAGCTTATTTCATATAGCTACCTTATGGACATAAAAAAGGTAAACCGCTCGTTTCAGGATAAAGAAATGCTTTATGGCGCTCTGCTCGCTGTCGTAAATAGCGACGAAGGTTCTTCACTTTACGGGAACGCCGCCGAAGGGATCAAAACGGGTCAATTCATTCTGCAATACAACGAAACGAATTGGGATTTTGCCAAACGGCTAGCGTCGAGGCTGAACGAACCTTTGATTTGCGATTATTCGCGCAATATTCCAGGATACAAATTTGGATTTTCTAACCCAGTCGATAGGGGAGAGGTGGAGAGTTACGACTATTCCATATCAAGAAACATATCGGATTTCATGGTATCGTCGCAAAATGATTATATACAGTTTGTGAGCGAAATTGACTTTACGCGCTTTCAGATCATAACGGAAGGCAGCGACCCAATCATATACAATGTAGGCGACTCGATTACGTACCAGGGTGAAGCGCTATATATCTCGGAAGTTGAGGCGGAAATGAAAAACTTCAGCTTCTCCACCTTATATAAGCTCAATACACGAATTGGGCTAAAGCAAAACCCCCTTTACAATTCTGAAATGCGCGGAATATCGCTTTTAGGTAAAGTAATTGATGTATCTGAAAACAAGCTCAAGCTGCATTTGATCGATATAGACAAAAGCCAGTCCATAGACTCGGCATATTGGTTTAGATACGCGACTTTCTATTCTACATTCTACTGTATGCCAGAAAAAGGCGATATAGTCAACCTTCACTTCCCCTCGCGTGACGAGAGCAAAGCCGTCGCAATAAACTCAGTAAAAAAAGACCCTGAATCGGGACTTTCCAGAGACTCCTCCATGGTTTCCGAATCGAATACTGGCAATGACGGATCGTCCTCAAGCCAGGGCTCGGGAAGGCAACCGCCTGTTGACTTTGCGAGCATGGCAAATAACCAACAAGTTAAGATGCTTTCCAACGATAGCGGGAAAACGGTTGTATTATCTGACAGCTCTATAATAATTCAATGCAACGACGGCACTTTTATAACCTTAACGGATGGAATAGGAATCGACATTATTACGGCGGATAACATTACCGTTAATTCCGTAGGCAAAATATCTTTGATGAGCAAGGATACGATCGCCATCGAAGCCACAAACAAAATTGAAATAAAAAGCGACGGTAGCTTTATAAAGCTTGATCCGGCAGTTATAGAAGTTAGGGCTTCAGACATTAAGATGAATAACTAAAATACCGATTGCAGTAGGGGAAGGCGGTGCTTTATGCTGACTACAGGAGCGAGATCCGCAAGTCCGGGCATGTTTCTAAGTGAAGCCTCGATGTCAAGCCTATTGGGAAGAGCGGAAATAGCGGCAAACGATAGCTTGTTGCGCGGACTATACGGCAACTATTGCAAAAATATGCAAGAGGCGCTCAGCGTTATCGAGAATGGAGAAACATAGGTGGCTAATGGACACGCTTTCAGCTTTTAATGATTTTCTCAAGAATTGGTTTGAACCAGGCAGTGATGAACTTGAAGCAAAAATCTCCGGGTATATTCGGGACAACAAACCTGATATTGTTAGCGGCCTTCTTGAGAGTTTCGCGCAAGCGTGCCAGAGGGCATACGAGCGGCAGGAGAAAAACAGCGCGGACGCAATAAGCTATCTAAGCTATTCGATGCTATACATAAATTTCTTAGCCAGAAAACCGTTATACATGATTGAAACATTTAACGATAAGTGGTTCTTTTCAAGCAGCGTTAGCGAGCATGTTTATGACCCGAAGTGGATGACTTCGCGCTTATACGAGTTCTATGGCGACGCATTGTCGAAACGTAGAAAATATCTCGGCAGGATCCATCCGACAATGATTGAGAAAGCAATTTTAACTGTGTTGGACAGACAAGCAAACCTTCTGACGCGTCTTGCCAAAGAGACGTTCGAAAGCGTCGATCTTGAAGAAATCGAGGAGTTTAGGAAGCTAGAAAAAGATGAATTCAAAATTACTATTGGTAAATACAGAGGCGCTTACAAAGAAATATATAAGTACAGAACTGACACTGGGCCGAGTGAATCGCATTGCCTATCAACAGTATGTTTGTAAAGGGTTTTTCTATTGAGATATTTTATAATCAGGCAAGATAAAAGGATTCAAAACTACGCTTCAATATCCGATCGTATCTACGCAAAAAGAATCTGGCAGGGCGAGGACCCTATGTATTTTACGTATAAAGTGCCGCAATCGCGCTGGTACACCCACTTTTTACCCTTTATCGAAGAACCCGTTTTTATGGTTTCAGAGCAAACAAAAAAAATCTTTGACACATACCAGGCACGAATAAAATACAGGCTTTTTGGGCTTGGAGACGCAAAAAAACAAAAGCTAAAAGTATACTACTTTATGCAACCGCCTGAAATCGACTGCCTGAGCGGAGAAACTGAAGGCCGCGCGGACAGTTCCGATAAAGAAATAGTTTTGGACATGACAAAAACAAACTATAACAATGTCTTTACGATCAAAGGCGTACGCGAAAACTATCTGATTGCGAGCCTAATTGTTGTCGAGGCTCTACTGTCAGAAAAAATAAACGAATTCACGTTTGAAGAGTTAAAACTATACTCACAGGAGGGAAGAGATGTCGACTGAATACGTTGTAGCAAGCGCCAAATTATCATGTGTTTGCGGATCCCGGACGGTTGGGTTAGCTGTGCATTTTGATAGGCATATTACTTCTCAAAACAAATTTGTAGCCAACAGGAGCGATATACGTGTGGAGAATATTCCAAACTTCGGAACTTGCAATGCTTTGCAATCAGCTTGTGTACGCGAGGACGCAAGCCTTACGCCGTGGCTGGAATATAAAGACGATGTAATTGTTGCAGGGCATCCTGCTGTATTAAAGTCAAGCATACTAATGTGTTCGATCGGTGGCGGTACGATCAGCGTTGACAGTTCCGGGCAGTAGTATCTGGAAAACAGCAAGCATTGCCGAAAACAGGAGGTGATACACATTTTTACAACTATTGAATACAGTAACATAAGGATACAAGGAGATTACGACAGAGTATCAATTCGGAACATAAAGATAACAGAACGCTTAAACGACCATTCAAGGCTGATCCTGACCGGGGTGATTCCAAACGAAGACAAAGACTCGTACGCGACGAATGTGAGCGGATACGGGAAAATCAAGCTTCTGCACATGCCAAGCGGCGAACCCTCAAATGCCGTAGTTATTTTCAGCGGTTTGGTGGAGCAGGTAACTGTTACGCGTGTCCATGATGTATATACCGTTGAATTGGAATGCGTATCTCATACATACCTGCTTGATATATCTGTAAACAACGAATCTTTTCAGGATAGGAACATGAGATTCGGTGCAGCGGTTGGACGGGTTTTGTCGAAATACAACAATAACGCGCTTTACTCATATCATCATGATAGCGAAAACGACCAATTGCGGAGATTTATCCTCCAGTTTAACGAAACAGACTGGCAGTTTATTAAACGAATAGCCTCCATGAATAATACTTTTTTGCTTCCAGACTCAAGCAGCGACTCGTCCGCTTTTTGGATTGGGCTGCCACAAGACAGAATTGAGCAGCCGATCGGGAACGTCTTTCACAGCACAGAAAAAGATTTTGAAAGAGTTCGGAATATACTGGCAAATGAACTTATCCCCGGCGCGGTAGAAGACGACTTTTTGCAGACAAAAATATCCTCTGATAACCTTTACTTGAACCTGGGCGACAGGGTGTTGTTCATGGGCGAGCATTTGGCCGTCAGTGCGAAGGAATCGGAACTATCCTCAAAAGAAGCATTTATGGAGCATACATACACCCTGTCCACAATCAGAGGGACAATGTTTGAATTTCTTTACAATGAAAACCTGCAAGGCAATTCCATATCTGGAATAGTGATAGATACAAAGAAAGATTTCACAAAGCTACATTTAGCTATTGACAAAACGCAAGACGTCGAAAACGCGACATGGTTTATCCAGCCCGCGTTTTATTCGGTGGGCGATGAAAAAGGCTGGCGAGCCATGCCGGAACTCGGCGACAAGCTGTGGCTGCATTTTCCAACGAAAAAAGAGTGGGATTGTTATATTATTAGCTCAAGCGGCGCTGATTTTGACAGAATAATGAGCTTCATGACGGTTCCTAAAATAGATCCCGCAAGCGGGAAAAGCAGGCAAGTCCCCGCGACTACAGGCGGGACGATGAACAAAAACAAAATTCTTGAATATAGCGGTCAAAAGCTACAGCTAAATGATGAAGGGATACTGCTTTCGTCGCAAGGAAATACGTATATACATTTAACAGACGGCGGCGGCATAACAATTTCTTCCGACGATGATATAACGTTTGAAGGGGAAAATATTATTATCGGGACAAGTGGTGAGCATGAAACGGAAGAGATAAGTATTGACGCGGATGTCGCTGTTGAGATATTATGTCAAGCAAGCTCTATAATTGTTGACGGCGCGGCGGGGGAAGCCCACTTTAGCGCGCCGAAGATCGATCTCTCCAGTCCGCTCAATATCGCCAGGGTATTACCAACAGACGAAGAAGTCGCAAAAATGATTGCGGAAATAGAGAAACTCAACGCGTTTCTTGAGGCTATTGACGATCTGGATGTTGATTTCCCCGCGTGGTTTAGGGGCGATCTTATTGATTGTTTTAGAAATAGGTCGTCTGATAGCGAAATTGCTGATTTGATCGCGATAGCCGGGCGTGTTACAATAGAAAATATGGTTCTCGGCGGGGTAAATAGAGACGCCATAGTTTATACAAGCCCGGACGGAGTAACATATGTATACCCTGTGGATTACGCGGAAGGTGCAAACAGGATTAACCTGATAAAAGCGCTCGGTGTGTTCGACCAGTTGCCTGATTCTTTAAAAGTTAATATAAATAGTATTCAATTCATGGATGTCAGAAATCCCGACGATCCCTACTGGGCAAAAGAATATAAAAAGCCCGATTTTACATCCGCAGCCACCGGCGGAGGCGGCAATGTAACGTTTTGGGAACCGGGGCAAAGCAGTTCTAATAATGACACACTACTCAATTACATGCGGCATGAGGCGGGGCATAATCTTGACCTAGCTCTGGGGGGCGGGCAATGGTTTTCTGATACTCAGGATTGGCAGGATAGGATGAGCGACGATTTTGATCACATCAACAGGGAATCACCCACGGACTACGGTAAAAATAGCGCGCATGAAGATTTTGCCGAGTCGGTGACTGAGTATCTTAAGGACCCAATTGCGTTTAAGAGAGATTTTCCAAACAGGACGGAATATTTAGAGGGGGTATTGTAATGAATAGCGAGCGCAGGGATAAGCCAACGCCAAACGGAGGGGATTATTCAGAGATTTTTTATTTTGATGATAGTGGCAATAGTGTTGATGAAGCAGTTGCAACGAAAGCTATTATAAAGGAATGCAAAGAAGACGGCACTGTAATTAATGAAATATTCGCGAAGATTCGGTGAGTGCATGTTTAAAAGGCAGATTTTAAACGTGTAGGCGCCGTCTATGGAAAGGCGGGGCATAAGCATGAAAAGCAAAACATTAGTAATTATAATAATTTTAACAATTTTAATTATTATTTTGCCTTTGTCTGTTTATTTCATTCTAAGTTCTAATAACGAAGGCCTACCGGTGGGCGAAAGTTCGGACACGGAAGAAGTTTTATCAACAGATGAACCCGGGCCGCCCGTCGGCGAACCCGGGCCGTCCGTCGGCGCAGCGCCGACGGGCGGACCAACGCCATCAGCCGGCCCCATTCCGACGGTCAAGCCCGCGCCGACGGACGATCCTGCACCAACAGGCAAAGGTTCACCGACAGTCAAGCCTACGCCGCCTATTGAACCCACGCCGACAGACAAACCAACGCCATCAGTAAAACCCACGCCGACAAATGAGCCTACGCCCACAGGTGAAGGCTCACCCATAATTACAAGCGAACGAAGGGATGGTCCAACGCCAAGCGGGGGAGACTATTCCGAAATCTTCTATTTTGACGACGAGGGCAATAGTGTCGATAAATCAGTAGCAACGAGGGCTGTCGTTAGAGAGTGCAAAAATGACGGTACTATAATAAACGAGATATTCGCTGACTTTAATTGCCCGTAGTATATTAATTCTCAAAAGTTATCGACTTAATGGTTCCAGTATGATATATTCTATTTGGTTTACTTTTTGTCAAAAACTATGATTGAGAGTTGATGGAACGTGGCGAAGCGGTTTTTGTACCGGATACTTTGCGGCATGTTTCTGGGTATCAGCGTTATAGCGCCTGGATTTAGCGGCAGCGTCGTCGCTATCGCGATGGGCATCTACCAAGACTTGTTGCGCATTGCGTCCAACCCTTTCAAACCGCTAAAGCAAAACGTCCTGTATTGTTTGCCTCTTGCGCTCGGCGGGGCAATTAGCGCCGTCTTGTTTACTTTCGCTTTTAATTACTTACTTAAAACCTACGAAAAAGCCACTTACATGCTTTTTGTCGGATTGATTGCCGGAAACCTGCCGATCATATTTTCAGAAACGAAAAAGCATGGCTTAAAGAAGCGTTATCTGATCGGGGTCGCGTGCGCTTTTGCCGCTTCAATCGCCTTCGGATTATCTACGTTTGGGGACGAATCGATACGGGGCGCCCAAACGCTATCCGCCAACTGGTACATATTGGCGCTTAGTGGTTTCGCGGCTGGCGTTACAGCCATTATGCCGGGTACGAGCGTCACTGTGGTCTTGATTATGTTTGGAGTCTACAGCCAACTCATTTACATAGCGGAATTACTGATCAAATTAGACTTCACGTACTTGGCCCCTTTCGGGCTTTTCTGCTTATGCGTCCTTATAGGAATAGTGGCAACATCCAAGGTCGTCAAGATAATATTCGAGAAATATCCGGGATTTTCTAATTCAACGGTCTTTGGTTTTGTAGCAGGATCGTTGATTATCGTGCTGGCGCAGTGCCTCAAAATCAGCGACGAGAATTTTAATTGGGCGATGGGATTAGCCATGCTTGCCGCCGGGTTTGCTGTTTCAATCCTCTTTGTGGTATTGCGAAAAACCATGAACAAAGCTGAGATACAAAATGAATGAGCGCCTTATTTGCCGCCTCCGCGCAGTTCAATAATCCGATCTCGTAACGCTGCGGCGTATTCAAACTCAAGTAGCTTCGCTGCGGCGGCCATCTCTTTTTCCAAACGTTTTATCTCTTCCTCCAACTCCCGCTTCGTATACTTGACGCCTGAAGTGGGCGAGGGGGATTCTCTTCTGGAAATTTCAAGCAGTTCGCGCACGTTTTTTACTACAGTCTTTGGCACGATACCGTGTTCGTCGTTGAACGAGCGTTGCTTTTCGCGCCGGTTTTCCGTTTCTTCGATCGCCAAACTCATCGAAGGCGTGACCCTGTCAGCGTACATGATAACCAAACCCGACTCGTTCCTGGCGGCTCGCCCTATCGTCTGGACAAGCGATGTCGCGCTGCGCAGGAAGCCCTCCTTGTCGGCATCGAGTATGGCGACAAGCGAAACCTCGGGCAGATCGAGGCCTTCGCGCAACAGGTTGATGCCAATCAAAACGTCAAACTCGCCAAGCCGCAGGTCGCGGATTATTTCCATGCGTTCTGTAGTGGATATATCGTGGTGCAGATAACGCGAACGAATACCTGCGCCGGTGAGGAAAACCGTCAGGTCTTCCGCCATTTTTTTTGTTAGAGTCGTCACAAGCACTCGCTCGCTCTTCGCAGCGCGGGTGTTTATTTCCGCTATGAGATCGTCTATCTGATTATTCACAGGGCGGACCGATACCTCCGGATCGAGTAGGCCTGTCGGGCGTATTACCTGCTCGACGACTTGGCTAGAGCGCGAGCGTTCGTACTCGCTTGGCGTCGCCGAGACATAAATCACCTGGTTTAGGTGGTCGTTAAATTCTTCAAAATTGAGAGGTCTGTTGTCAAATGCGGACGGCAGTCGGAACCCATATTCGACAAGGGTTTCTTTCCTTGATCTATCGCCGGCGTACATCGCGCGGACCTGAGGCAGCGTGACGTGGCTTTCGTCAACGAACATGATGAAGTCTTTTGGGAAATAATCCAGCAGCGTCATTGGCGCGCTGCCGGGCGTCCGCCCCGTTATGATGCGGGAATAGTTCTCGATGCCATTGCAGTACCCGAGTTCCGTAAGCATTTCGACGTCATACATCGAGCGTTGGTGTATCCGCTGTGCTTCGATGAGCTTGTTTTCTTTTTCGAAGTATTCGACGCGCTCTTTCATTTCGGCTTTTATTTCCGCGATAGCCTTTTTGGTCTTCTCCTCGGTCGTGACGTAGTGCGACGCCGGATAGATAGCCACATGCGCAAGCGCTCTGGAGGGGACGCCGGTGACAATGTTTATCTCGCTTATCCGCTCTATTTCATCGCCAAAAAACTCTATTCGGATCGCATGATCGCGGGCGTATACCGGGAAGACTTCGACTGTATCGCCCCTGACCCGGAACGCGTTGCGCTCAAACGCGACGTCGTTTCGCTCATAACGGATCGACGCGAGCTTTTCGAGCAGCTCGTCGCGGCTACGCTGCTGGCCGAGCCTGAGCGATATGACCATGCTGGAATAGTCGATCGGGTCGCCGAGGCCGTATATGCAGCTTACTGAGGATACGACGATAACGTCGCGCCGCTCAAACAGAGACGAAGTCGCGGAGTGACGCAAGCGCTCTATTTCGTCGTTTATCGAGCTGTCTTTTTCGATGTATGTATCCGTGTGCGGTATGTACGCTTCCGGCTGATAGTAGTCGTAATATGACACGAAGAATTCAACGGCGTTTTCGGGAAAAAACTCTTTAAACTCGCCGCAAAGCTGCGCGGCGAGCGCCTTATTGTGCGCCAGCACAATAGCGGGGCGCTGCGCCCGCTCAATTATTTTCGCCATCGTATACGTTTTGCCCGAGCCTGTCACGCCAAGCAACGTCTGTTCCTCGAAGCCTAACTCAAGCCCCTCAGCAAGTGCTTTTATCGCAGCCGGCTGCCCTCCGGCTGGCTCGAAATCGCTGACAACTTTGAATTCTGGCATAAAAATGATCACTACCTTTGCTGTACTCACGCCGCCTATTCTAATGCGCTCTGCGGAGCGCAAGGAGTCAGGAGTCAGAATACGTGAATAGGACTAGGGAATTTTCTTGTTTTTTATTTGCTCCAATAATCCATAACTTACTATAGTACTTGCTCCGCTCCGTACTCGGCGAGGTACGCTTCCATTTCGGCTATGCGCTTGTCGCCTTGCGGAAGCGAATCGATGATATCTCGAGCGGTGATGATTGGGTATACATTTATACCGAAATCCTGGCGTAACTCATCAAGAGTCGAACGCTCATCCGACCCGCGCTCCATCCTGTCTACTGATACGAACAATGCCGTGACTGTTACATCCGCCACCGATTTCAGCAAATTGAGGCTTTCGCGTACGGCAGTCCCCGCTGTGACTACGTCTTCGATAATAGCTATCCTATCCCCGCTGTTTGGTACGTATCCTATGAGAGCGCCGCCTTCCCCGTGGTCTTTGGCTTCTTTGCGGTTGAAAAAGTATGGGACGGTTATCCCATGATTGCGGTAGAGCGAGCCTGCTGCCGCAGCCACCAGCGTGATGCCCTTGTACGCTGGCCCATATAGCGCGTCGAAGCGCTCGCCGCTTTCAACGACGCAGTCAGCATAGTAGTCTCCAAGAACCGATATATGCATCCCGGTTTTATAGTTCCCAGTATTGATAAAATACGGCGTTTTTCTGCCGCTCTTCGTAGTAAAGTCACCAAAAGTCAGCGCGCCTGCGCTAACCATAAAGTCAATAAATTTCCACTTGCCGTCCATGTTGCACGCCCTCCGGTCATATAGTCGCGCCATTATACCATTTATGGCCGCCATGATTCAATTATCCAATCAACTTTATTTCTTGATATTAAGATGAAATAGTGTTAAAATACACCACATTACATCACAATACGACACAAAACAAAATGACGCAGCACAGCACAGCGTGAGACGCGAGCCGCTTTGCGGCCGAATAATTGGATAAGCGAGGTTGCGAAATGAATACAACAAATCTATCGATGTTATGTGATTTTTACGAATTCACCATGTCAAACGGGTATTTGGAAAGCGGCATATACAAGCGCAACACTTACTTCGACGTGTTTTTTCGCAAAGTGCCGGACAGTGGCGGGTTTGCGATCGCCGCAGGCCTTGAGCAGGTTATTCAATTTATTCAAGCGCTCCATTTTGACGATCGTGATATCGATTATTTGCGTTCAAAGAAATTTTTTAGCGAACGTTTTTTGGAATACCTGAAAACATTTCAATTTACCGGCGATATATACGCCGCTCCGGAAGGCACCCCGATATTCCCAAACGAGCCTATAATGATTGTCCGCGCCCCGGCGATCGAGGCGCAGTTTATCGAAACTTACCTCCTTTTGGCAATAAATCATCAGTCGCTGATCGCAACAAAAGCCAACCGCGTAGCTAGAGCCGCGCAAGGCCGCGCCGTCCTGGAGTTCGGCTCTCGCAGGGCGCAAGGCGCGGACGGCGCGTTCATAGGCGCGCGAGCTGCGTATATAGGCGGCTGCACCGGCACTTCCTGCGCGCTGGCTGATGAAATGTTCGGCGTGCCCGCCGGCGGGACGATGGCGCATTCGTGGGTACAGATGTTCGACAGTGAATATGAAGCGTTCAGGACGTACTGCGAGCTTTATCCCAATAACGCTATATTGCTTGTGGACACATACAACACCCTAAAAAGCGGCGTCCCGAACGCGATCCGAGCCTTCAAAGACACGGGCGTCGCCAATGGAGCAATTCGCCTGGATTCGGGAGATATCTCATATCTATCCAAGGCGGCGCGCCAGGCGCTGGACAATGCGGGGCTGACCGACTGCAAAATCGTGGCGTCAAACTCGCTTGACGAATATCTTATCCGCGAACTCATCATGCAGGGCGCGAAAATTGACGTTTTCGGTGTGGGCGAGCGGCTAATTACCGCGAAAAGTGATCCAGTTTTCGGAGGCGTTTATAAGCTCGTCGCGATAGAGGGCGAGGGCGGGAGGGTCGTGCCAAAGATAAAGGTGAGCGAGAATACGACAAAAATCACAAATCCGCATTTTAAAAAGCTTTACCGTTTCTTCGATAAAGAAAGCGGTAAAGCGATCGCTGACGAGATATGCGTTTATGATGAAACAATCGACGAAAACGTACCGCATACTATCTTTGACCCGGACGCCACTTGGAAGACAACAAAGCTTACGAATTTCATCGCAAAAGAATTGCTGGTCCCGATATTCATAAATGGTAAGCTGGTCTATGAAATCCCTAATATCGAGCGGATAAAAGCGCACTGCTCGCAGCAGGTCGAGCTTCTGTGGGACGAAGTGAAGCGGTTCGAAAACCCGCATACATACTATGTGGATTTGTCGCAAAATCTTTGGGATATCAAGCAACAATTGCTGCGTGACAGCCTTGCGAGTTATTAAGTTTTACCTGGGTATGCACTTGACGCCAACTGACCCAAACCCACTTCAGACAACAAAGCGATAAGGGGGTATAGACTTCGCTTCGACTGCGTACAGCGTTCGTCTCACTGTCGTCATTGCGGGCTTGACCCGCAATCTAA
>WRNV01000043.1 GCA_009776445.1 Oscillospiraceae bacterium
TTGTCGTTTGTTGAGTATTGTACCATAGGGCGGACTACGTACGCAACTTAAAGATAAATAACTCCGGCGCGGCAGTCGCCGCGCCGGTTCAGTTACACTAATTGAATTTTAATCTTGAACCTACTGTTATAGCGTTCCTTCAAAAGCGGGAGTTATCGGTATCCAATCATCTACGCCCCAGGCAAATACTTTATACTGGCAGCCCGCGAACTGCGCGCGGTCAAATTCGAAGCTGACGTTGCCGCTGAACGTCGAGTCGGCGTCGACGATTTCGCTGCTTGAATATACAAGCCTCCCCTTGCTATCGTACACGCCAAGAACCAAATTGGCGCTCTTCGCGGATATCGAATTGTTTTTAAATGACGCCGCGATCCCAGTTGTGACAGCGGTAGCTGTCAATTCGAACGTTTCCGCTAATCCCGTATTCTTGTAAAGCCTACTAATTACAAGCGGATCATCTTCCGTTTTGTTAAACGGCGCGATCGTGTAACTATAGGACAGGTTTCCAGCGCGAAATTCATATTCCGTCAAAGGACCTGGGCCGCAGCTTGCGCCGCCCGTCCCGCGCGAACCATAGCTGATGCTTACTATAGTCTCTTCGCGCGGATTTAGCAGATACGGGTGCTTTATCCCGTTATTCCAGTCGCTCGTATTGTTGATATCGCGCCAGGTAAAGTGCAACGCGTTGGACTCGAACAGTCTGTTTCCGGTCGCGGCGACTAAAAGCCCTGTATCCGAATCGTCCGACGTCAAGGCGATAAATCGCGTACCCTGGCGCGTGCCCGTGTCCTGCGGCCTGATGTATGGATAGAAGTTATCACTTACAGTCGTCTGGAATCTGCTCGGGAAACTGCCTGTCTGGCGGTCGAAAAGGTTCTCAACCGGCCCGCGCGCGTACCAGTCGATATTCTCAAACCCCGGCGCCATCGACATATCGACGCCGAACCGGTATAGCTGCGTAGTATCGCTTGTCCGCAGCGTGGTTGTGGTCTGTATCGCGCCTGTACCTAAAACATTATAGATCATATCGACATATGTGCTTGAGCTTATGCTGGATAGTTGGTACGTCACGGTAAACGAAACGCTCTTACCGCCGTTTGCCACTGCCGGCGTCCCGAAAGAATACCGCGTTTTGTTGTTGTCAACATTGAGCCATTTCGTATCCCCGCCGCGGTCGTTTGCCATTAAGGCGCGGAAGAACGTTGGCTGCGGCCCCGAAGTCAACAGTTGCTCGCCGTTTGCGGTGTAATCCGTTATCGCTCCAGACGCCTTGTTGAAAGTGACGGAGAAAATGCTGTTGCTGATAACAAGTTCGGAACTTCCGTCGTTGACTGTTAATTCCGGCACATATTCCTTGCTTAACATGACCTTGTCAGCTGAAGCGAACCAGCCGAGGCTGAACTGCTCTTCACAAAGCGGATACCCCGCTTCGGCCCAATCTTTAGCGTTTTTCAGGCATGCCTGGACTTTGAGAGAGTATTCGGCGCCGGGTCTCGGCACATCCGGAAGATACTGCAGGAACGGAACGGGGATATCCACCGTCGGGATATTGACAAGTATGGTCTGGTTTGTCATAGGTGGCACTGACGGCGTGTCAATAATGCCTGTTCCGAGAACCTTTCCATCCTCATAGAGCGTCCATGCAAAATTGAAATCCTTCAGGTCTGTGGCGTAGTATTCGTTGCGCGCTTTGACGATCCCGTCCTTGAGGTCGGCCTCGTCTGCAAGGAAGACCATGGGAGCATAAACTTTTTTAACTTCGGCAATTTCCGGCTCAAGCTTCACATCGTCACGGTTGGCGGAGATCACGCCATTCGCGCAGAAATATCCGTCGTGATTGCCTTCGCCCCAGTCACCGCCATATGACAAGAACATGCCGTTGCCGTAATAGTCGAACATCTCAACGTCTTTCGTGGCGTCCGTGACGCTAGCCGTCGTATAGTCGGCGTTGAACAGTAGCCCGGAGGAGTCGGTGGGAGTGGCTGCATACGCGTTGGCTGAGATTTCCGATGAGGTGAGTACCCGCGAATAAACGCGCGCTCCGTATAGGTTGCTGTTTGAAGTGTTGCCTTTTTCAGCGTCGAGGCCGACTGCCATCGGGTAAGAGTTGACGGTGATTTGTCTTGCGGCGCCTGCGGAAATTGTCGATGTGGCTTTCTGTTGCCCATCCCAATACAGCGTCAGTACGCCGGTCGAACCGTTATACGTGCCAACAATATGGTGGATCTGACCATCGCTAAAATTGGTGATGTTGTTTGCCCCGGAGGAACTGATCGTCGCGGTGCATGTCTGCCACCCATTTGAGTAGATGTAGAACTCTAATTCGTTCGTGCCTTTTGTCTTGAGGTTGAACTGGGTATCTCCCTTACCGATGAATATTTTGTCCGCCTGGACTGATGTCTGGCTAGCCCAAACCTCAACGCTGAACGAATTGGTTCCGACGATATTTTGGTTGAATACATCCACCCCGTTCGAGCCTGCGGTATTGGCATAAGTCACCTGGATTGCCGGCCTTAGCGACTGGAGGCCGTTTCTGGTTTCGAACGCAGCGGAGTTTGTCGCGACGGCTACCTTCCCTTCCAGCCCATACGGCCCGGATTCTGCGGACATTGCGCCGACGGACGCATTAGCCGGTTTCATCCATATTGCCTGGTCGACGTAATCCCAAATACATCCGCCTATCGACTTGGGAGTCTCACGGAACGTATCGAAGTATTCCTTTAGGTTTCCGACCGAATTGCCCATCGCGTGCGCATATTCGCAAAGCATCGCCGACCCTACCGACGCAGATGATCCGTCGCCTCTGTGTCCGCTGACCGATGAGTACATATGGCTGAGCACGTCCATCGCCCTGTCTCCGTTTGAGGAGTTGTTAGAGTCGCCTATCCCCTCATAATGAACCGGGCGCGACCTGTCTACCTGCTTTACTGAAGCCGCAATGTCACGCCAGCCTGTCTGGCTGCCAGATTCGTTGCCTAGAGACCACATGATTACCGATGGACGGTTCTTTTCCCTTTCCACAATATTGAGCACTCTGCTTCTTGCCATATCGTAGAAGTTGTTCGTTGATATGCTTGAACTCGTATTCGCGTGGCTTTCGTTGTTAGCCTCGGCTACAATCATTATACCGTACTTGTCGGCTAAGTAATAAAGATAGGGGTCGTTTGGATAGTGGGACGTCCTAATAGTGTTGATATTGTTGCGCTTCATGATCGAAATATCTTGCCTGTACCTCTCGGGGGATACGTAGTGTCCGCCTTCAGGCGAGTTGTCATGGCGGTTTACGCCGCGCATCGTCACCTTCTTACCATTAATGCGTACGATATCCGAATTGCCCGCTGTATTGAGGTAGGTAATCTGGCTAAATCCAAATTGCTGACTTACACGCTCGACCGCCACACTGTCGCTGTTGAAAACAGTAAGGACCAATGTATATAGATATGGGTCGTCAGGGAACCACTTGTGTGGATTTGTTACAGAAACCGCCCCTGTAAGGCTGACTTCGGCGTTAGCCCCAAACCCGGTTATACTTTGCTTAAACGTGTGATCCTTGAGTACGTCCACACCATTGGTATCAAAAAGCTGGGCGGCCACGCCATATCCGGTCAATGCCGTATTTGAGAAGTTTTTAACATCAACGCGGAAGTTGACTGTGGCGTTTGTGTATGAAGAGTCAAATTTAGTTTCAACTTTATAGTCCCTGATATGCACAAAAGGTGTGGCTGTCAGGTATACGTTCCGGTTTATCCCGCCCAAGCGGATAAAGTCCTGGTCGTCCATCCAAGAGCAGTCCGCCCAGCGGAACACCTTGAGTGCAAGCAGGTTGTTCTTGCCGTCCGAGGTTAGGAACGGCGTCAAGTCGAATTCCCCTGTTGTTTTGCTATCCTCGTGGTATCCAACTTCCTTTCCGTTGCAATACACATAAAACGCCGCTTCGACGCCTTCAAACGATATGAACACTTTGTTCTTGTTCGTGATCCAATCAGCCGGCACATCGAACCAGCGGCGGTAAAACCCAACCGGGTTGCGGTCATTTGGCGCTTGAGGGATACTCACGCTGTTAAAGATGTTGTATGACACGCCGTCTATCCTCTGGCTGCCTGGCATGCTAACATTTGTGTAATATGGGGGGTCGTACCCGTATGCCGGGTCGTAATAGCCGGTGTAGGGAACGCCGTCCTTTACTCCCTGGACCTGCCAGCTTGAAGGCACAGCGATCTTGTTCCAGCCGGCGGCGTTATAGTCGAGCTTGTAGAAATCCACGATGTTTTGGTTGCCGCCCAACGGATCTTTTGTGCTGTTCGCTGTCGCCAAAGTCCTTGTCAGCGTCGGGACTATCGAGAAAGTCCAGTTTGACGTCAGAGGATTCAAATCTTCCGGCACGGTCAGGGGCATGTAGTATTTAGAGTCGGAACGCTTATAATCGCGAGCACCGACTACCGCCTTCTCTAGCGATTCATAAGCTTGGGTTTCGGCATGGGGTTTAACGCGATTTACCTCAAACACCAAGGATTGACGGCCTTGGTTGGGCTCGCCGGTTCCGACGCTGGTATTCCCTGTCCACTCAAGGTTGTTAAACCGCCTGGCGTCCGGATTGAACCCGCCTGTATAGAGATCATACGCGCCGAAGTCGCCGTCTTTGAAGTCAGGCGTAACTACGAGTACCGCCGTGTTAATCGCGAAGATCGCGTTATCCAGCGCGTCGCACATGTCGTCTATGGCGTCTGGCGGCGAGTTTTCCGTAAGCGCGCGCGCGCCTGCGAGCAGAGCCGCGAATACATCGTATTCCGCTTGCGGTATAGTCCCGTCGGTAGTGCCAATCGCGTACGAACTCAGCAATGTGTCGACGTTACCTATGCGCGTTTGAAGCTCAGCGAAAGAATAGTGATTCGGATCAGCGAGGAAATTCGCGACGGCAGTTTCTATGTCCGCAATGATGTCTTCAGCTTCTCCTGTTCCAAAACATAGCGATTTTATTAGCGCCAAAGCCGCGTTTTGCTTTGATTGGCTATAGGTCTTCGGCACTGCGCCGATCGTCACTGAGTTTACAGTTTTGATAGCGGCTTGGGCAGCCGACCAAATCGCTGAGCTACCGTCGTCAGTAACCTCGATGTTTAGTTCGGCGACGTTCATAAAGTCCGTCGGACTTGTTGAAACCATCAGCACGTACCGTCCAGTCCTAGGCGTCGACGGTGTGAATGTCTTTGTTGTCGCGCTGGTTGACCAACCGCTGACTGAACCTATCGACGTCCAGCTTGTCCCGTTTGAACTGACATAAAACGTCGCGGCTGTGACATTGCCGTTTGTGTTGCCCGACGGGCGCGGCAGATAGCGGATCGCGGTAATTTCCAGTTCTTTTCCGAGATCAACCTGATACCAGTGTCCGTTGCCGCTTGTCCCGGTTTTTCCTGGGCTATGGGCGGAGTGGGACGGGCTCCATTGAGTGTGCCAAAATGTGCTGTCGTCGCCGTCAATACCGTCCGGCATAAGCCTGATCTCGCCGCCGGTGGCTTGTTCCGTACACGCGTCGGCAACCATAAGGAACTGCGGGTATGTGACCGACGCCGCGTACACCTTTGTCAGCAATCCAAGTGGCGCGGATTGAAACGCCAAAATGAACGTGATAAACAATGACAAGGCGACATATATGTTTTTTCTGGTGATTTTTCTCATTTGTATATCTCCTTTGCTAAGTAAAATTTTTAACATTTTCACTGCTAACACTGTAAATCCAGTGTGTTACGGATATGTTACACGAATTGCCATTCCAACGTCGTTTTCACAGTCTCTCCAGGCGCCACATAGCGCAAGGAGCCGTTCTTGTCTTCGAACGAAACGCCTTCCACATGGTTATTGCCTGGCTCAAGTCCAGCGATATACTCGCCAGGGCGCGGGTTTTTCCACAGCGTCAGGAATGGTAGCGTATCCGATGAAAAAATCACTTTGACCCCAAAATCAGGGTTTTCCGCCCGGTTGCGCAGCGTATAACAGCTTGTTTTATCTGCAGATTGCTTCAATCGATGCACATATACGCGCTCCTGGGCTCCAGGCGAAGGCGGATCGAATCGATCCCATGAACTCAGATACTCTGTGGCTGCGCCTGCTCGCGGCATTATTTCCTCCGAATCCTGGATCTTCAGCAGCGTTTCAGGGTTGATAAGCGGATATCCGAAGTTAATGTGGTACAACAACATCAGGGGCTGCGGAATATCCGAACAGTTCGTGATCTCGTCATGCAGGGTTATTGCGGCGCGATTAGTTCCCGTTTCGATAACGCGGCGTAATTCATAATTGCAGCCATGTACGCTCGTTTCTCTGATCACTCCGCTAATCGCCAAACTGAATCCTTCGCTTGTTTTCTCTTTGGACACATTGACCTGCTGGGCGGGTATGTTCGATATCCTCCCGTGCAACCCTTGGTTTCGACCGTTGAACTCGCAATGCGGCCCTACGTTTTGCAGCCCGCACGTCACCAGCAAACCTCCACAAAAACTTTTGAGCCAGCCGTCTTCATGAGGATCGTAATGCGTGGGCGCGACCACGCCATTTTTGGAAAGCCACGCGACTTGCCGCCCCTTAAACTTTACGCTGTAAATGTCTAGGCAGCGGTCTTCCAACACAGTAAACGTAAGGTCGCCTAAATCCACATCGATACATTTTACTCCGTTTGCCAGCCCTTCCGTAAGCGTATATCGCTTCACATCCCAGAATTGCCTCTCCCCGTACGAAA
Organism: Oscillospiraceae bacterium; assembly: GCA_009776445.1. Classification (GTDB taxonomy): domain Bacteria; phylum Bacillota; class Clostridia; order Oscillospirales; family Oscillospiraceae; genus WRMH01. The sequence goes on from WRNV01000043.1 coordinate 6,731, forward strand.
TATCCATAATTATTCCTCCCAGTTATAGCGTATATTTATACACGCATTATTCTTGCTTTAGTGCCATGATATTATACTCACGTGAGTAAATGCATCCAATCCCTACGCCCGTATAAAACGCGCATAACAGAAACCGACTTTATTTTTTCACGTACAATGAAAAAAACAAGATGATTTTCGACAACAATCATACGATAGCCTTTAGATGCCAAGTAATCATCCCGTACCAAAGGGTATCTTGTGGGATTTTCTTTCAACGATTCAACAGCCTTATCAATCAATGAAATTCGTCTGGAAGCCGCGACTGGGTTTTTTAATTCCTCGGCGATATATCGATAGGTTTCGCGAATTTCAGTTTGCGCGGGTTTCATGATTCTTATTTTGTAGATCATGATATTTCCTTCCGCAAATCGGTGATGAAATCGTCATAATCCATGAAATCTTCAGCCTTTTCAGCTTCAATAGCTTCGTCAAGCAAATGATGTAGTTCATAGCGGCCACAAAATTTTTCGTACGCTTCAATACTCATGACAGCTAAATCACCATGACCATTTTTAGTGATAAACACAGGTTCCATTTTGGTATGGCAAAATTCAGACACTTCGTTATAGTTATTACGCAAATACGCGCTGGGTCTAATGTTAGGCATTCATTTCTCCTCCTCAACGTGATAACAATATTATACCCAAATTCAGCTATTTTGTCAATCTGCTTTAAACACAAAACCTTGTAGTTATCGCAACCACAAGGTTTCGTAATATGGTGGACGCTACAGGACTTGAACCTGTGACCTTCCGCACGTCAAGCGGAAGCTCTTCCAGCTGAGCTAAGCGTCCGTATCAACGTTGATCATTCTACAACAGCGCCTACGGATTTGTCAACAGTTTTCGTGTTATTGCGGAACTGTTTTGGTGCCATTCCTGTTTCTCTTTTAAAAACCTTTGTAAAGTAGCTCTGATCCTTGAAACCACACTGGCTTGAAATACGCGAAAGGCTGTCGTCATTCTCTAGCAGGAGCTTTTTACTCTTTTCTACACGCACTTTGTTGATATATACTGTCAGGCTCATACCGGTTTCCTTTTTGAAAACGCTGCTCAAATATGACTTGCTCAGGTACACTTCCTTCGCCAACGAATCCAGCGACAGCTTTTCCCCACAGTTCCTTTTTATGTAGTTCGTGGTCTTGAACACAACATCGGATTGCTTCACCTGCGCAAGGTCGAAAGCCTCCATCACAAATCGACGCACAATATCGGAAATCCACAATGCTAACTGATCAACGTCGGCATATTGTTCGACTTGAGATATGAAATCCTCAGAAAGCCGGAACGTCTCCGCAGGATCCGCTCCCGCCTCGATCGTCGCTCGGGACAGGATCACCAACATCTCAAGAAGGCGGGCTTTTATAGCTTTGATCCCAAAATTACTGTATACAAGGATATGCGCCAGCATTTCGTTGAGCGTTTGGAGCGCCGAGTCCTTGTCGCCGCGCAACATGGCAAAATGCAGTTCCTTTTCGAACTCAAGGAGCAGCTCCGCGCTTATTACGTCCCCGTCCGCATATTGGTTCATAGCCAGGCAAATCTCATTTAGCAGCTTCTCATGGTCGCTTTCAAGTTTTTCGCGCTTTTTTCTATTAGGATCAGATATTGATTCCGTCACGGCGGATAGTATTTCGGAAGTATGGTGCACCTTCTGGGTCGAAAAAACGCCAAGTCGCGACACAGCCCCCATCATACCCGGCTCAGGGATATCATAGAGCACGTCCTGAACATCACCCATAACTATCGGCCCAAGCACTATCCCACCCGCCAGCGCGCCATTACTATCGGAAACGGAAGCAGCGACAAACGTCAATCCAAGCGGGCAATAGTAAATGTATTTCCCATCCCAGCGGTGAGCCTCACGACAGCCGTAGATATGCGTAGTCAAACCGGAATTGCCGCTAAACAGGCAAAGGGCGCAAAAATCGCCTTGGTCGCTCTTTTGCGCAAGTCGGGCCGATCCGTTTGAAGGAAAATCTATTATCCTGCAATTGATCCCCAGCAATTCTGAAAAATGCTGCCTGAATTTTTCACATTTCTCTATTAATTCCGACGTCATAAGATCCTCCAACCTGTCAAACTAACGCCAATTGTTGCAACTGTTCAGAGGGTATCCAAAAACTCGCAATGGTTACAGGCTCCGCACACAAGTTTTGGCTAATATTACAAGTTTTCACCGCTGTACCAGTGCGTTGCCTGTACCAACCTGTGTTTTTGGATGCCCTCTGAACAACAAACCCATCAATTGAGGAAATCCTTCAGTTTCTTGCTTCGGCTTGGATGCCTGAGCTTCCGTAAAGCCTTTGCTTCTATCTGCCTGATCCTCTCGCGAGTGACATTGAATTCTCTACCCACCTCCTCAAGAGTGCGTGTACGACCGTCCTCAATCCCAAACCTAAGCCTGAGTACTTTCTCTTCGCGCGGCGTCAACGTGTTGAGCACTTCCGACAACTGCTCCTTGAGTAAAGTAAACGAAGCGGCTTCAGCCGGTTCTGAGGCGTCTTCATCTGGGATGAAATCCCCCAGATGGCTGTCTTCCTCTTCACCGATGGGTGTCTCCAACGATACAGGTTCTTGAGCGATTTTCAAAATCTCCCGGACCTTTTCTACGGCCATCCCCATGTCCGCGCCTATTTCCTCAGGCGAGGGATCGTGACCCAATTCCTGCAGAAGCTGGCGGGATATACGCATAACTTTATTGATTGTCTCTACCATGTGAACAGGGATCCTGATCGTACGCGCCTGGTCGGCGATCGCGCGCGTTATCGCCTGCCGTATCCACCATGTAGCATATGTAGAAAACTTATATCCCTTTGTATAATCGAATTTCTCAACCGCCTTGATAAGCCCAAGATTCCCCTCTTGTATAAGATCAAGAAAAAGCATCCCTCGCCCAACGTAGCGCTTTGCAATACTGACGACAAGCCTTAAGTTTGCCTCAGCCATTCTGCGTTTTGCGTCCTTGTCGCCCTCCGCCATTTTCATCGCGAGACTGATTTCCTCATCGGCGGACAGAAGATCGACCTTTCCAATCTCTTTTAGGTACATCCGCACCGGATCATCTACGCTGAAATTATCTACCAATGTTTCAGGGTCGATAATCTCGTCTTCAGTCAGCGTTTCGATCTCCTGGAGTTCCTCGATTTCTGGAGGCAAATCTTCAGGCTGCAAGAAATTATTTTCATCAGATTCGGTTGTGTCGATACTGAAGTTTTCAAGCGTGTCGTAAAACCTGTCAATCTGCTCCTGCTCCAGATTCATATCTTCAAGAACATCTAAAAGTTCTTTCGCGCTGAGACTTCCACGTCTCTTTCCTTCCTCAACGAGCGCGTTGAGCCGCTCTTCGTTATATTGTTCGCGTGTTTTATCAACGATTTCGTCTTCGCTGTTTTCACTTTCGATCTCAGCGTCGCGCTCATCGATTTCTCTCATAATATCGTCCACGAAACTCATTCCTTTCAGTGCGAATATTGCCTTTGTTTGTGCTTTCTTATCTCTAAAAGCAAGTCGTTATCCGGGATATCTGACTTATATTTTTCTGTCCTTATTTTTTCTATGTACTCCCGGATAGTCTTATCGCTATACAGTAAAGACTCGGGTTTTTGCAGTATGCCCGAAAGGCTTGCTGCTTCATTGGTTGTTAGTTCCGATACAATGAGGGCTTCTCGTACTTCTCTACCTTCTGATATGCGTTGTGTCAGCGTTTCATAAACTTTAGAGAGAAAAGGCGACGTGAATTCTTCCCGTGAAAACCCCATCTCAGCGGTTGTCTTTATAAGCGTTGAGTCGCGTACTATACATCTGATGATGCCTTCTTCCGCCGCCGCCGAATATTCGTTTTCATATCTAAGCTCCTTTTCCAACGGCTGCACCGCAGCCCTGGGGTGGGCTGCCCGGCTCTCAAACGCTTTCCTCTGTTTCATTCTTCTCGACTTGAGCTTTTTCGCGGTTTCATTTTGGACCGATTCCTTTGAAACACCAGCTATACGCGCTACTTTATCACAGTATATCTCACGTTCCGGTTCATTTTCAAGCTCTGCCAACAAATCTGTCGCTGCGGCAAGATAAGATAGCCGGCCGTCGTCACTCGCCAAATCGGTCTTGTTCTGTATCTCCTTGAGCCTATAATCGATATGATTACCACAATTTTCAATCAACAATCTCAATGCGTCGGCGCCATGCTTTTTTAAGTATTCGTCCGGATCCTTCGAGTTCCCCAGATCCGCTACTCTTACATCCATTCCTGTTTTTTCAAGTATAGGTATCGCTCTGAGCGCCGCCTTGCGTCCAGCTTCGTCAGCGTCATAAGCTATTATAGCGCTTTTTGTATAACGTGACATGAGCCTCGCCTGCTCGGCGGTCAACGAGGTCCCGAGCGACGCCACCGCGCAGTCGAACCCTCTGAGATGCATAGCAACAACATCAATATTTCCTTCCACGAGTATTAGCATACCCGATTTTGTTTTTTTTGCTAGATTGAGTCCAAACAGGTTGCGGCTCTTGTTAAAAACCAGTGTGTCAGGCGAATTGAGATATTTAAACTCCCCATCTCCCAAAATCCTTCCGGAAAATCCAACAACTTCGCCCTTCGTATCAATGATAGGAAATATTACCCTACCCCGGAACATGTCGTATGCACTGCCATCTTTACTGTTGTTCCTAATAAGGCCAGCTTCCACGAGTTCCAGACGAGAATACCCTTTTTTTAGCATTGCGTCAAGAAGCGCGCTCCATGAATCCGGCGCGGCGCCTATCCCAAACTTGGTGACTATTTTCCAGGAGATGCCTCTTTTAGTTAAGTAATCCCTTGCGGCGCTGCCGGCAGGCGACTTTAGAGCATCGTGAAAATACTTAGCGGCGTCGCGGTTGAGTTCGAGCATGCGGCGGCGTTTCCCGGCAACTTCGTCCGACCCGCCTTTTTCAGGCACATCAAGTCCCACTCGTCGCGCAAGGATTTCAACCGCGTCGCGGAAAGTCACATTCTCTATCTCCATGACGAAGTTGATGGCGCCTCCGCCTTTGCCGCAACCGAAACAATAATAGATCTGCTTATCAGCGTTTACTGAAAATGACGGGGTTTTCTCACTATGAAAAGGACATAGCCCGAACATATTGGCGCCGCTCCGCTTAGTCAGGCTTACATGCCTGCTGACGGTTTCGACAATATCAGTTCTGCTTACAAGATCGTCTAGAAAACTATCAGGAATCGCCATATGTTTTACCTCACCTGCCAGGCTTCCGGTATGAATAGCTCGCTGTATTGGTACATTGCGTATTTATCGGTCATTCCGGAGACGAAATCGCATACCGCTCGGCACAAACCTTGTTGTGACGCTATGCGCCTGTAATCCTCCGGCAATTCATCAGGCGCGTTGATATAATGAGCGAAAATCCCGCCAATAATGCCAAGGACTTTCTTTTCTTCGCTTTTTGCTTTCATATTTAAGTATACATTGCTATACATAAAATCCCTGAATGTCTCGAACACGAATGATGTCCTCGGGCTCATCCTTATGTCGCCACAGCGCTTGCTCTCATTGATCACATCTAAAACCAGAGTATTGATCCTCGCGCCATGCGTCGATCCAAGCGCGCAAACTATCTCTTCAGGGACGTCGGTTTCCCATAGGATACCCGCTCTGATAGCGTCGTCGACGTCATGGTTGATATACGCTATCCTGTCGGCAACGCGTATAATCATGCCTTCTTGCGTTGCCGGACTTGTATCTCCGGTATGGCACAGTATCCCATTTCTAACTTCATATGTAAGATTGAGTCCCTGCCCATCCCTTTCAAGGATTTCAACAACTCTAAGGCTTTGCTGATTATGACTGAAGCCCCCCTCGCCGCTTAGGGTTTCATTGAGCGCCCGTTCGCCCGCGTGGCCAAACGGCGTATGCCCTAAATCGTGACCTAGCGCGATCGCCTCCGCCAGATCCTCATTGAGCCGAAGCGCTCTGGCAATCGTCCTGCCGATGCGGGCAACCTCAAGAGTATGCGTTAATCGGGTCCTGTAATGGTCGCCTTCTGGCTGTAAAAACACTTGCGTTTTATGTTTCAAGCGGCGAAACGCCTTACTATGGGTTATCCTGTCAATATCCCGTTGATAGCACGTCCTGATTTCGCATTCGGGTTCGGTTCGCTCCCTGCCTTTCGATCCTTCAGCAAACGAAGCGTATGCAGCAAGCGTTTGCCGCTCCAACTCCTGTCTTTCTTCTCTCGGGCATTTCATATACATTTATCTCTCCTGGTTACCGTTTAGTGGGTATCTCCCCTATGTTACATCGTTCGAAACCGCACCGGTTTTGGGCGCATCTTAATTCCCGAGACTATTCCCATAGCCGCGAAACATGTCACGAGCGACGAACCCCCAGAACTAAAAAATGGGAGAGTGATTCCAATAACCGGCAAAACTCCGAGGCACATGCCAATATTTTCAAGCATCTGCGCTATAAACATCGCCGATACGCCTGAACATACAAGCAATCCAAGCGGATTGTTGGACTTTATGCCGGCAATTACGCATCTGCAGATAATCAACACAAGCAATAGTATAACCGCTATACACCCAATAAAGCCAAATTCTTCTCCCACAGCGGAAAATATGAAATCTGTGCGTTGGGCGGGAATCAAGTGTCTTTGCGTAAAATATCCCTTACCGTACCCCTGCCCCAAAAAGCCGCCGGAAGCTATAGCTTTCACGCTTTGCCGCGCTTGCCACATGATCTTGTCCAGTGTTTCAGTATCGAGGAGTTCCGGAACAAAAGGCGCAATAATGCGATTCCTTTGTTGATCGTTCATGAAATTAAGCCAAAGCAAAGGTGAAATCGCGGCCACGAGTCCAGCGCTTAACGTAAACCAGCGGAGCCTTACCCCCCCGATGAATAACATCATTATCAGTATGAAAATGTAAACGATCGCTGACCCAAGATCTGCGGAGATGTAGATAATCAGCCCGAATATAAATCCAAATACAAGAAGAATCCGCATAAGCGATAAAAAAGAGTCCAATGATTTTCGTTCTTTGGAATCAGCCATCATTTTTGCTATAATAATAACAAATGTAACTTTAACGATCTCTGACGGCTGTACGCCAAAACCAAAGAAGCGGAGCCACGATCTGTTTCCTGTTTCTTCCGCCCCAACTCCCCAAAAATACAGAGTGGATATGAATAAAACGCTGAAAATCAGCAGAATCCATGATTTGTCCGCAATTATGTCAATGTCTATATATGAAAACAAAACAAACAACACAACTCCGAAAACCAAGGCTCCAATTTGGACGTACAACTCGCTATTCCCTCCATCAGAGTTTCTGAGTATACTCGCGATCATAAAAATCCCGAATATCGAACTCGTCAGGCTGAGGATCAGCAAAAGCATATCCGCTTCTCTAAGGAACCTCAATATCGCTTTAACAATATTTCTCATCAATTAACACCCAAAAAAACATCCTCGCAGCATTCTATCATCTTTATACCTGATAGTAAACACAAAACTCAGCTCGCTTTCCATTTGACAATGATATTTTGCGAGTCTATAATACTTTTTGGCTTCCAAATTATATTTAAGGAGAGATGTTTATGCCGACGACAGCCTATAACCCTTTTGAAAACGCGCAGGCGCAATTTGACAACGTAGCGGAATATCTTAAACTTGACGAGGGTATGAGAGAATTATTGCGCCAACCCATGGTTGAGATGCATTTTGCCATTCCGGTAAAAATGGACGACGGTTCTACCAAGGTTTTCAGAGCATTTCGTTTCCGGCACAACGACGCCAGGGGTCCGGCAAAAGGAGGGATCCGTTTTCATCCTCATGAAACTGCCGATACAGTCCGCGCGCTTTCAATGTGGATGACCTGGAAATGCGCCGTAGTGGATATCCCGCTAGGTGGCGGTAAAGGCGGCGTTATATGCGATCCGCACAACCTTTCACGCAGTGAACAGGAAAGGCTTTGCAGGGGGTATGTCCGCCAATTGTACAAACAGATGGGACCCAATTCCGACGTCCCCGCTCCCGACGTAATGACTAATGCCCAGCATATGCTCTGGATGATGGATGAATACGAAACAATCGCAGGAGGCCGCTATCCTGGGATGATCACCGGCAAGCCTGTTGGAATGGGCGGTTCCCTTGGCCGCACAGAGGCTACCGGTTTCGGTGTTATCTTTGTCCTTAAGGATTTGCTGCGTTGCCTTGATATTCCCATTGAATCTACTTCCGCAAGCCTCCAGGGTTTCGGCAATGTGGCGGAATATACCGCGCGTATGTTTACAGAACTTGGAGGTAAAGTTATCGCCGTATCCTGTTGGAATCAATCGGATAAAACCGCTTATACGTTTAAAAAGGCCGACGGTTGCGATATCCCACAACTTGTGGAAATCAAGGATTCTTTTGGGAGCATCGATAAAGAAAAAGCGTTGGCCCTAGGATATGAGGTTCTGCCTGGTGACGCTTGGTTGAGTCAGGATGTAGATATCCTCATACCCGCAGCGCTTGAAAATCAGATTACGCCCGCAGTCTTCCCGAATATTTCAGAAAAGGTAAAGATACTATGTGAAGCAGCTAACGGTCCCACGACTCCAGATTGCGACGAGCTTATTAAAAATAGAGGCATAATGCTTCTGCCGGACTTCCTGACTAACGCGGGAGGCGTAACTTGCAGCTATTTTGAGCAAGTCCAATGTAACATGAATTATTTTTGGGATAAAACCGAAGTGCTTGAAAAGTTGGAATACAGTATGACTAAAGCGTTCCGCGCGGTTTACGAACTGTCGAAAGAAAAAAATCTTTATATGCGCGACGCCGCTTACATCATTGCTATCAACCGGGTTGCGGATGCGGTAAGACTTCGCGGCTGGGCATAAGGCACTATGATAATAATGACACACAGCGAGTCTGAAACTGTAAAAGAAGGGGAAAGACTCGGCCGAACGCTCGCGCCTGGCTCTATAGTCGCTCTGTACGGTGGGCTTGGCGTGGGAAAAACAGCTTTCACGCGCGGTTTGGCAGTTGGGCTTGGGATACAGTTTTGCGTCTCAAGTCCAACATTTACCATCGTGAACGAATATCCTGGAATTATCCCGTTGTTCCACTTTGACATGTATCGTCTTGATAATGAAGCGGAATTGTTTGATATTGGCTGGGACGATTATATTGAACGAGGCGGTGTTTGCGCAATAGAATGGAGCGAAAAAATACCGTGCGCCTTATCTCCGGATACGGTATCTGTTAGAATTGAAAGTCTGGGCGGCGATATGAGGCGCCTTGAAATCTCTTCGGATGGAGGAGCATCGATGTGTTGATCCTCGCCATGGAATCGTCTGCAAAATCGGCATCTATAGCCGTATGTTCCGATAATAATCTCCTGGGCCAATACTATCAAAACAGTGGGCTCACCCACAGCCGTACTCTTCTTTCGATGGCGGAGTCTCTACTGAAAAACCTTGACATTTCGGTCACTGAAATCGGAATGATCGCGGTATCGCGAGGCCCTGGTTCGTTTACCGGCGTCCGCATTGGGGTATCCGCCGCGAAAGGGCTTGCTTGGGGTCTGGGAAAACCTGTCTGTGGCGTGTCTACACTTGAGGCGATGGCATTTCAGGTACCCGAGCAAAACGACCTGCTTTGTCCTGTCATGGACGCTCGGCGTGGTCAGGTCTATAACGCCTTGTTTCAGTGGCAGGGTGAAGAGCTTATCAGGCTTTGCGACGACCGCGCGATTTCGCTTGAAGACCTGTCCTCCGAGCTGCGCGACCAGTACCCCCATGTTTCCTGCGCCACAGGTATGCAGCCTGGATTCCTGCTTATGGGAGACGGCGCGGTTATCAGCTGCGAGTACCTGTCTTCTGCCAACATATCATGCCGGATAGCGCCTGAACTCCTACTTCTGCAAACGGCGTATGGCGTTGCGCTCGCAGCTTGGCGCTCGGAAGCCGTCCTCCCGGCAGCCGAACTTGAACCCAGTTACTTGCGCCCATCTCAGGCTGAACGCGAGCGCAGAATGTGATTATAGCGGGATTATCCTACAAATGATTATCCAACGCAGGCGGAACACACGTTATGTACTGTAATCCGCTATCGCTCCCCATTGCTCATATAGTTTGTCGAGCGACTTATGGGCCTCTCGTTCCTGTTCGTCAATTTCCAATAATTTCGCGTAGTCCGTCGAAAATTCTTCTCTTAACCGCTTGATTTCGTCCAATTCGTTTTCAAGTTTCACTATTTCGCGCTCCAGCCTCTTAAGTTCCTTTTGCGTGTCGGCCGGCTTTTTTTTCCGCGCCGGACGCGGGCGCTCGATCACGTCTTGCCTCGCACCCTCTGCTGGCGCTCTTTCCAGTTTAAAATCTACATATTCATGGTAACTGCCACGAAAGTCGGTAAGCGCGCCGTCTTTGATTTCCCATACACGCGTAGCGAACCTATCTATGAAATATCTATCATGAGCAATGAATATCAGCGTCTCCTCATATCGGCTGACCGCGTCTTCTATCCACTCCCGGGACGATAGGTCGAGGTGATTCGTTGGCTCGTCAAGAATAAGCAGGTTTATTTCCCCGTTCATAAGCATACAAAGCCGCAACCGGCTCTTTTCGCCCCCGGATAAATCTCCTACGAGCTTAAATACATCCTCTCCTGTGAACAAAAAACTTCCAAGCCTGTCGCGAGCCGCTTGCGGGGTTAAGTCCAGTTCATAGATCAACGTATCCAAGATCGTTCGGCGCGGGTGATCAAAGCTGATGATCTGGGGCAAATACGCCTGTTTTACTGACGGTCCGCACCTCGCAAAACCTGTATCCGGCTTCTCTTCACCTGTGATCAGTTTGACGAGTGTAGTCTTCCCCGTCCCATTGTCCCCAATTACCGCTATCCGCTCCCTGCCGTTTATTTCAAGCTCCTCAATATCAAATAGTTTTCGGCCATCGTATGATTTTGACATGTTACTGATTACCAGAACCTCATCTCCACGAAACTCGCGTTCGCTGAATTTTGCTTTTATTGCTTTACTTGTACGCGGCCTTTCAGATTGCGCGGCACGTTCCGCTCTAGTTCGTATGGCGAACGATTTTTTCATCAGGTTCTTATTCCCAGTACCCCACTGTTTAAGCCTGTCCGCTGCTTCATTGAGTCTTTTTGCCTCTGTTTGCTCGCGCTCGTACTTTTCAAGTTGCCTTTCGTAACGTTGTTTCTTTTCTTGTACATAAAAGCTGTAGTTCCCGCTGTAAAACTCAGCTTTCCCGGCATTGATCTCGATAACGCGTTTTATCGTTTTATCAAGGAAATACCTATCGTGCGAGATAATTAAAGCCGTACCCTTAAATTTTGCCAAAAACTCTTCAAGCCAAACTGTCGCGCTCATATCCAGATGGTTTGTAGGTTCGTCGAGCAATAGAGTATCTGTGTTTTCCAGTATCAGCCGAGCCAGGTTGATACGTGTTTTTTCGCCGCCTGACAAAGAGTCGAATAACTGCGTTCTCTGCTGTTCCGGTATCCGCAAACCATTAGCGACGCGGTTGAGCTCAAACTCCATATTATACCCGCCCAGACGCTCAAATTCGTATAGGAGGTTGTCATATGTGTTGAGTATATCTGGAGTCGCGTCGTCTGACATATATCTCTCGATCTCTTCCATCTCTGATTTTATCGATATTATCCGCCGAAAAGCGTCTCGCAGGACATCCTGCGCCGTATAGTTTGGCGGATACACAGGTATTTGTGAAATGAGGCCGATCTTTTTGTAAGAAGGCGTCACAATAACGCCTTCATCAGGCGTTAGCTTACCTGTTATGATCCTGAGTAGCGTCGTCTTCCCAGCTCCGTTTTTGCCAAGCAGCCCGACGTGTTCTCCCTCATATATGTCAAAGGACAAGCCGTCCAGAATATCGTTGCCCTCTTCAAACGCTTTTTTTATGTTTTGAGCGGAAATGTCGATCATGCTGTTTGCATTCCTTTTTGGCAACTGTTCAGTGGGTATCCAAAAAACTCGCAATGGTTACAGGCTCCGAACACAAGTTTAGTCAATTGTACAAGTTCTCACCGCAGTACCAGTGCGTTGCCTGTAACCAGCCTGTGTTTTTGGATGCGCACTGAACAGCTGCCCCTTTTACTTTAGCCGGATGAGGCGCTAGCTCTGGTTCTTTATGCTGTCAATATACTCCTCGTATGTCATGGCGCGGTCGATGATCCCACAGCCCTTAAACTCGATTATACGGTTGGCGACAGTCTGTATGAGCTGATGGTCATGAGTCGTGAATATTACGTTACCCCCGAAATCGGATAGACCGTTGTTCAGCGCCGCGACGCTCTCAAGGTCGAGGTGGTTCGTCGGCTGGTCCAGAAGCATGACGCTCGCACCAGAGAGCATCAGTTTTGACAGCATGCACCTCACCTTTTCCCCGCCTGACAAAACCTTCGCTAGTTTGTACACGTCGTCCCCGGTAAAAAGCATCCGCCCAAGGAAGGTCCTCAGATAACTCTCGCGTTTGTCCTCAGAAAACTGCCTGATCCAGTCGATTAGTTCAAGTTCGCCATCAGCATCAAAGAACTCTGAATTGTCCTTTGGAAAATATGCCTGCGTAGTCGAGACGCCCCATTTCACATCGCCTTCATCCGGTTCAATCTCCCCAGCAAGTATCTGGAGCATCGTCGTTATCGTGTTCTCGTTTTCGCCAATGAACGCGATTTTATCTCCGCGCCCCATAATGAAGCTAATTTTATCAAGAATCTTCACCCCGTCGATCGTCTTGGACACCTCAGTGACGAACAGCCTGTCCTTGCCTGGCTCGCGTTCCATTTTAAATCCAACCCACGGGTATCTGCGCGAGGAGGCTGGCATTTCCTCTATCGCAATTTTATCCAACAGTTTTTTTCGTGAAGTCGCTTGCCTCGATTTTGATTTGTTCGCGGAGAAGCGCCTGATGAATTCCTCCAATTCCCGTATCTTGTCCTCACTTTTTTTATTTTTCTCCTTAGTTAACCTTTGGATAAGTTGGCTGGAATCGTACCAGAAATCATAGTTGCCGACATACATTTTTATCTTTCCGAAATCTATATCGACCATATGCGTACAAACTGTGTTTAGAAAAAACCTATCGTGGGCGACGACAATTACAGTCCCTTCGTAGTCTGATAGGAAATCCTCAAGCCAGACTACAGAACCAACGTCTAGATTATTTGTCGGCTCGTCAAGCAGAATAATATCCGGCGACCCAAACAGCGCTTGCGCGAGCAGCACTTTGACTTTTTGCCGCGGCATCATCTCGCTCATACCGGAATTGTGGAGCGATGTTGGTATACCAAGTCCCTGCAGCAATTGCGACGCGTCAGATTCCGCTTCCCACCCGCCAAGTTGCGCGTATTCTTCTTCAAGTTCTGCCGCTCGGATGCCGTCTTCGTCACTAAATTCCTCTTTGAGATAGAGCGCGTCTTTCTCTCTCCCGCATTCAAAAAGCCTCTGGTTGCCCATAATGACCGTTTCGACGACGGAGTAATCGTCATACATGTTCTGATCCTGCTTAAGAACAGACATGCGTATATTAGGCTTTATTTCAACGCTTCCAGTTGAATGCTGAATTTCGCCCGCAAGGATTTTCAGAAATGACGATTTGCCCGAGCCATTGGCACCAATGACGCCATAGCAATTGCCCGCCGTGAATTGGAGATCAACTCGGGAAAATAACGTCGTATCGCCGAATGACAAGCTGAGATTGTTGACAGATATCATAACAATTCCCCCATTCTGTATATTATTAGCGTATATTTGCATAGTCCATATCATTGCGTGTCATTATACAATAATGATTATATATAATTCAACCACGCAATTGTTTTAATGTCAAATATGTGGTAGAGTGATTATACAAAAGGAGTGTAAAACCATGAATGACGCGATTATTCTACTTGTCGTTATTGTCTTTTTCGTAATTGCCGCCAACTTCTTTATGGTGTTTCGACGTTTGAAAAGAAATCGACACCCAAAAATATCAAAAGCAGCTATGGAAGAAATAGAGGCGGCGCAGTGGCGCGACAAAGAAATAAAACGGAGACTCGACAGAGAGCAGGAAGAAGCAGAGCGATATGTCGAGCTCCGTAACAAAACTTTTGAGCTATATGAGCAGGTCCGGAAGGATGAAGCATCCAATCAGACTCGTGGACAAGAAGATAGCACGCGAGACTAGCGCCTCACTCATCAGGCACTTGCAACAAATGTAATGATCCATCAACGCGGATTGAGCGTTATTTCTATTCTTCCGCCCGTCTCCGCTACGGTTACCGCGTCCCCATCTTTTATCTCGTTTTCAAGCATTTTTTCGGCTACTTTGTCTTCTACCGAGCTTTGGATCACCCGGCGCAATGGGCGCGCTCCATAGACAGGGTCATATCCTTTTTCAGATATCAGGTCAATTGCCGATCCGTCGACAATCAAATTTACGCCAAGCGCTTTCATCCTGGTTTTGACCAAACCAAGCATTTTGGCGCAGATTTCCTTTATCTCATCGCGACTGAGTTTATGAAATACAATCGTTTCGTCTATCCTGTTGAGAAATTCCGGTTTAAATACCTGTTTGATCTCTTCCATGACAGCTTCGCGGATCCGCTCATGCTCCCTTATATCAGCATCAGTATCCGCGCCGGCTCTTTCAAACCCAAGCCGCATCCTTTGCTCAGTTATATTGCGCGCGCCGGCATTTGACGTCATAACGACGACGGTGTTTCTGAAATCTACGCGACGGCCTTGCGAATCTGTCAATATGCCGTCTTCCATGATTTGCAGCATAATGTTGAATACATCCTCGTGCGCCTTTTCTATCTCATCAAATAATAGTACGGAATACGGCTTACGTCGCACCTTTTCCGTCAGGTTGCCGCCCTCTTCGTACCCTATGTACCCAGGCGGAGAACCAATCATCTTTGACGTTGTGTGCTTTTCCATGTATTCTGACATATCTATGCGTATCATCGCGTTCTCGTCACCGAACATAGCGTCGGCCAAAGCCTTACATAACTCTGTTTTGCCCACGCCTGTCGGTCCAAGCAGCAAAAAAGAACCTATCGGGCGTTTGGGATCCTTCAACCCCACCCTACTGCGCCGCAACGCCTTTGCTATAGCTGTGACTGCTTCGTCCTGGCCAACAACGCGTTGGTGCAGTGACTGCTCCAAATGGAGCAAGCGTTCGCCTTCGTCTTGAGTTATACTGGTCACTGGAATGCCCGTCCATCCGGATACCACTTCCGCAATATCCTCAGCGCCTACGCTCCTCAATCCGCTGTTTTTAGTTTTTTCCCACTTTATCCGCGCTGCTTCGATTTCCGCGTTGAGCTCCTTTTCACGATCCCGGATCCCAGCCGCGCGTTCATAATCTTGGCTCAGTACAGCCGCTACCTTGTCCTTCGTCAGAGCTTCTTTCTGCGTTTCGAATTCTTTCAGATCAGGAGGAAGTTCAAGTTTGGCAAGCCTGACGCGCGACGACGCCTCGTCTATAAGGTCGATCGCCTTGTCAGGCAAATATCTATCGTTTATATACCTACTCGACATTTTTACCGCAGCTTCAATAGCTTCGTCCGTTATCTTAAGTTTGTGGTGCGCTTCGTATTTATCACGCAACCCCTTCAGAATCTGCGCGGACTCCTCCTGCGTCGGCTCGCTGACCGTAACAGGCTGGAATCGCCGCTCAAGAGCCGCGTCCTTTTCGACATATTTCTTGTATTCGTTAAGCGTAGTTGCGCCTATGATCTGCATTTCATAGCGGCCAAGCATCGGCTTTATAATGTTTGCCGCGTCGATCGCGCCCTCAGCAGCGCCCGCGCCAATGATCGTATGCAATTCGTCGACGAATAGGATTAT
>WRNV01000044.1 GCA_009776445.1 Oscillospiraceae bacterium
CTGACGACTGGCTGGAATTCCTGGATGGGGTGGAACCGATCGCTGATCTGACCGGACCGGCAGGTGTAGATTTCGGTGGCGAACTCGCATTCAATTGGAATGGTATGCCTGATGCTGGCTGGTATTACATGGCTTTTTTCTATGTGGAAGACGATCCCCTTTTTGAACAGAATAAGGATTTAGCATTGTTTTTGCCGTTTGATGTTATGAATTGGCGTCCGAATTCAATTGATGAACTGATCCAACTGTTGAATGGCAGAGGGTATCTACTGAATCCGGATGGCGGTTGGCTCAGAATACAAGATTTATTTGCCGCTGATCCCGTCAATGTGATAACGGGCGCGTTAGATTGGACGTATATAGATTTACAGTTGGAGGGCGCAAAACCTTTGACGCTTTCCCGGACATACAACTCATTGTACGCTGATGACAATTTTGGGTTCGGCTATGGATGGTCTCACCCATTTAATTACCGTGTCAATTTCCTGCGCAACAAGGCGTATGTCACATTGCCGTCCGGCGCGACCGTGTGTTTTACAAAGAGCGGCAGCGGGTATGAGACCGTTTCCGGCAATTTTTATACATTTACAGGTACAAGCCTCATTACTGACTCCGGCGAAGAAATCCGGTTTAGGTCTGGCAGAGCGGTGGAAATCATAGACGCCAACGGAGATTCAACAAATCTTTCATACATTGGCAGCCGATTAAGTAAGGTAACCAATCAGTCTGGTTCATTTACATTTTCCTATAACGGAAAGTATGTTTCATCAGTCACTGACAGCGCAGACCGATCAGTATACTTTTATTACACTGACGGGGATCTTACAACTGTTCGGAACCCAGACGGGGATTCATTCAAGTACACCTACGTCAAAGAAGGCCGATATGGTCACTTACTAGCGTCTGTAACGGATTTCAACGGAACGGTGTACATGGAAAACAAATTCAATATATATGGACGGGTAACCGATCAATACTTACCAGATCAGGGCTGGATGCACTTTGATTATGATTATGCGGGAAAAGCCAACACATACACAGATGAAAACGGAAAAATAACAGGCTCAAGATTTGACAGCGAATTCCGCCTGATCGAAGAAATAGACAATGATGGGTCTATGTACTTCACTTATGACGACAGCAATCGTCTATCTTCCGAAACCGACCGCAGAGGCTTCAAGACATCTTACACTTACGACGGCGACACCACCAACTACGATACCATTACCTATCCGGACGGGACTTCGGAGTCTTTAACATATAATGGCAAAGGGCAAGTAACATCATTGAAGCAAAGAGACGATACTGTCCTTTACTATGAGTATGACGCGGCTGGTAATTTGAAAAAAGAAATTGACGCCAAGGGATACGAACGAACCTATGACTATAACGGCAACAACTATCTTACATCAAGCACCGACGCAATGGGGCAGGTTACCAGATACACCAGAGACAGCGCCGGGAACATGACAAGCCATACAGACCCACTTGGAAATAAGTCTGTTTTTGAATACGATGCAGTTGGCAGGGTGAGTAAAAAGACAACGCCATTGGGCCGAGCCTATACGTATGATTACTCCACTGCGGGAAAACTTGTGACAGAGACAGACCCAATGGGCAACAGCAAAACCTATAAATATGACGGCAATGGAAATAAACTAGAATCCACAGATTGGAAAGGGAATATCACAAAGAACACATACAACCAGTTGAATCAACCCTTAACAGAAACTGACCCGACCGGCGCGACAGTCATGTATACCTATGATAATGCGGGTAATATGGCCTCGATGACCAACCCGGACGGCAATAAAACAAAGTATTCTTTCGATCCCCTTCATCGTATGACGCAATTGGAAGACCCCAATGGAAATGCAACGACCTTTGCCTATGACAAGAACGGGAATCTCACCGTGACGACGAAGCCCCAAAGCATTACAAACAAACTGGCTTGGAACTCTGTCAACCGTCTGGAGTCTGTGACTGATGGCAAAGGTTTTATGACTGCTTATAAGTATGACGCCATGGGCCGCATTACATCGGCGTTAGATTCCGAAGGACAGGAAACGAAGTATGAATACGATGCCAACGGCAACCTGACAAAGGAAACTGACCCCAAGGGGCAAGTGACGACACACGCCTATGACAAAGAAAACAGGCTAATCGAAACCACCACGCCCGAGGGCAACAAGACTGTTTTCACTTATAACGCGGCAGGTTGGCTGATCAGCACGACTGACGCGAACGGCCATATAACCGCAACCGAGTATGACGCGGACGGTCTGTCCTCCGGTAAAGCTGACCCGATGCTGTACAAAACCTTGTTCGATTACGACCTTGACGGTCGTGTCACAAAGCAAATCTATCCTGACGGGACTACAGTGGAATATACTTATGATGAGAACGGCAACATTCTCACCATGAAGGATCAAAGAGGAAATACAACCGCCTATGTCTATGACGACAACAACCGGCTACTCTCCACGACTGATCCTCTTGGCGGCGTGACGGCGACCGAATACACGGCTGCAGGAAATGTCTCAAAGCAAACCGACGCGGAAGGCAACGCTGTTATTTATACGTATGACAAAAACGACAATGTGACGTCCACCACGGACGGGCGCGGTAATCAGACGTTGTATGAGTTCGATGAATTAAACCGGCTCACAAGTGAAATGGATCCGGAAGCCAACGTCACCGCTTATACCTACGATAAAAATGACAACATGACCAGTATGATCCGACCTGATGAAGGTGTTGTCACTTTCACCTATGATATGGTGAACAGAAATGCTTCTTCTAAGGATGGCGAGGGCAATGTTACAGCGTACGAGTATGATAAAAACGGAAATCTGATTTCCGAAACCGACCCTCGCGGCGGAGTTACTAAACATACTTATGATAAAGACAACAATCTGATACAGACAACCACCCCGTTGGGTTTGGTCACAAAGTACGTCTATGACGCGGTGGGCAACCTGGTGACCGAGGTCAACCCGGCTAATGACAGCACCAATAACGTCTATGACGCAAATGACCGGCTGGTATCTTCCAGCACACCGCTTGGCCTAGCCACGAAATATGAATACGATTCCCTGGGCCGGATCGTCAAGCAGATCAACCCGGACAACACGTCAATCACCCATGCCTACGACGGCAACGGCAACCGGGTGATAACCCAGGACGCCAAGGGCTACGTAACTCGTTACACGTATGACGAGAACAACCGGCTGACCTCCACGACCGACCCTGAAGGCAATGTCACCTATGAGGCATACGACCAAAACGGCCGCCGCACAGTGAACACCGACCCGAAAGGCGGCGTCACATCCTATACCTATGATGAAAACGGCAACATCACGGCGGTCAAGGACGCGCGCGGACATGTCACCAGCTTTGTGTTCGATAAAATCAACCGTGTCTCCACCATCACGAGCGCCGAGGGCAGCGTGACAGCCTATGTTTATGACGGTCTGAATAATGTCACCGGCTTCACAAGACCGACGGGTGGCCTGACCGCTTCTGTGTATAACAAAACAGATTGGATGACCAACCAAGCCGACGCGTTGAGCTACACCGAATACCGCTCCTACGATGCCAACGGCAATCTCACCAATCTCAAAGACCGTCGCGGCAATTCCACGCAGTATATCTATGACGATGACAACCGACTGATCAAAGTCACCGACGCGCTGGGCGGCGATACAACTTTCGTATACAACGAGCTGGGAGAGGTCATTTCGATCACCAACGCAGAAAACGGCGTGAGCGGCATAAGTTATGACGCGGATGGCCGTGTGATCGAGCAGTCCAATGAACTGGCCGTTGCGGGCAGTGACACGCACCGTGTCAAGTACGCGTATGACGCCATGGGCCGTGTGACCAAGAAAACCAACGAGGACGGCACGACGGTTCTCTATACCTATGACGCCAACGGCAACACAACCACAGTCACCGACGAGCGCGGTTACGTCACGGCCAATACCTATGATAAAAACAATCGCCCGCTGACGCAGACCAATGCGCGGGACGCAGTTGTGACGAAAACTTATACGCCGACCGGCCAAGTGGATACCGAAACAGACGCTATGGGCGGCGTCACGGCCTTCACATATGACGCAAACGACAACGTTGTGGGCGTAAATGACGCGGAAGGGTACGACGTTTCCCACAGATACGACAAAGACAATCAGCTTGTAGCCACCATTGACGCCAACGGAAAAGTGACATCATACTCTTATGATCTAAACGGAAATCTGACCGACGTGTACCACCCAGACGGCGGCCATGAGATGTTCACCTACGACAAGGAGGATCAACAGCGTTCAAGCACCGATGCAGAAGGCAACAGAACCAACCGAGTTTTCGATGAAAACGGCAATGGCATCAGTGAGACAGACCCGCGCGGGAATACAAACACAATTGAGTATGACGAACTGAATCGGCCTGTGATTAAGACCGACCGGGAAGGGTATGTTTGGACAAATGCCTATGACATGCTGGGCCGCCTGATCAAGACTGTCAATGAGAATGGCGCGGTCACGAGCTATGTTTATGATGCTAAGGGCCGCAATTTGTCCTCAACAGACGGGGAGAATTATATCACTGCCTATACCTATGACGCGGTGGATAACCTTATCACAGAAACCGATCCGAGAGGCGGTGTTTACCGGAATGAGTATGACCGGAAACGCAATCTGGTTAAATCCACAACGCCGCTGGGTTTGGTTACGCGTTACGAATATGACTCCGTGGGCAATGTCGTCGCGACAATCGACCCAGCGGAGGGCAAAACCGCCTACTCATATGACGCCAACGACCGGCTGATCTCTTCCACCACACCGTTGGGCCTGACCACAGCCTATGAGTATGACAAACTGGGGCGGATCGTCAAGCAGATCAACCCGGATAACACCACACTAGAGTTTACGTACGACGGCAACGGCAACCGGCTCACCGCCCAGGACGCCAAAGGTTTTGTGACGCGGTACACGTATGATGAAAGGAACCGTCTGGCTTCCACAACCGACCCCGAAGGCCATGTGACCCGTGAAACCTACGACAAGGACGGGCGGCTGACGGCGCACAAAAATCAGAGGGATTTTGTCACGTCCTATGTATACGACGGCAACGGCAACATTCTGGAAGTCAACGATAACAGAGGCAACAGCAGTTTCTTCACCTACGATAAGGAAAACCGCCTCGCCACGGCTACCGACGCTGAGGGCGCGATGACGTCCTATACCTATGATGGCGTGGGCAATGTCACCAGCATGACCAAGCCGACCGGCGGTGTGTTCTCCTCTGAATACAACCTGAATGATTGGCTGACAGCCCAAACCGACGCGCTGGGCTTTACTGAAAGTCGGGAGTATGATAAAAACGGTAATCTAACCAAGCTGACCGACAGGCGCGGCAACCCGACATATTATTTCTATGACGTGGACAATCGCCTGACTTCGATCATCGACGCGTTGGGCGGCGTAACCAAATATACCTATGATAACCTAGGGCAGGTCGTCGCCGTGCTTGACGCTGAGTACGGCACTTCCACAACCGATTTTGACGCCGATGGGCGCATGACTGAGGAAGCCAACCAACTGGCTGTAGCGGATGATCCCACTCATCGTGTCAGCTATGAATATGACGAAATGGGCCGCGTGACCAAGCAGACCTATGAGGATGGCACATATGTCACGTTTGTTTACGACCGCAACGGGAATGTCATCTCCAAAGCCGACGAGCGCCATCATTTGACCACCTACACCTATGACAAAAACAACCGTCTGCTGACCGAGACCGACCCCATGCTTGGTATCACGACCAAGACATACACGCCGACGGGGCTGATCGCTACCGAGACCGATGCCGAGGGCGGTGTGACCGTCTACACCTACGACGAAAATGACAATGTCATCGCCATTCAAGACCCAGAAGGGTATGTCGTCAGCTATGAGTACGACAAGGTGAATCGCCCTGTCAAGCGGACCGACGCCAATGGCAATGTGACGACTTATGCCTACGATGCCAACGGAAACTTGACACATATCTATAACCCGGACGGCGGCATCGAAGTCTACGATTACGACCTGAACGATCAGGAAATCGCCTACACCGACGGCGAGGGCTACACCACTTTCTACTATTATGACGAGAACGGGAATCCAATCAAAACGACCGACCCGCGCGGCAATTCCAAGACGACCAAGTTTGACGCGCTCAACCGGGCTGTCCAGACCGTCAATGAGGAAGGCGGAATTGTCACCTTCACTTATGACAAGTTGGGCCGTGTAACCAAGGCGGTCAACGAGGATGGCGCAGTGACCGAATACACCTATGACGCCAAGAGCCGTGTCACGGCTATTAAGGACGCTCACGGGAATTTCAAACTGTTCGCGTACGACCCGAGAGATCGTGTGATCGCTGAGACCGATGAAAACGGTGTGCGCCGCACTTTCGACTACGACGCCATGGGCAACCTGATCGAGTATACCGATGGTTTGGGTCACAAAGAGTTCAACGTCTATGACGCCAATCAGAACAAGACCAGCTTTACCAACAAAAACGGCAACGAGACTACCTACACATATGATCTGCTCAACCGGGTAACGTCGGAAACCAACCCGAATGGCCATACGACATATTTCACCTATGACAAGAACAGCCGCATTACGGCGACAACTGACCGCAACGGCAACACGACAATGTATGTGCTGGACGGCAATGACAATATCATCGAGAGCATTGACGCCACCGGCCATAGTTCCTTCTTCGAGTACGATTCGATGGATCGGCTCATCGCCGTCCGCCTTCGCCGCATTGACGAAAAGAACAATGTGGACGAAATGCAGGAGACGCTGTACAGCTATGACTACCGCGGCTTGCAGGTCAAAGAGATCAACGCCCTGGGCGACGGTAAGTTCAGCGTGTACGACGAGAACGGCAATCTGATTCAGGAGACCGACGAGGACGGCTATATCACCAAGTACGAGTACAATCCGGTCAATCTGGTCAGTAAAGTCAACTATGCTGATGGCAAACAGGCGACGTTCCTGTACAACGGTACAGGAGAGTTGATCGAGTTTACCGACTGGAATGGTAAAACCTCCATCAGCCGCGACCTGCTCAACCGTATTTTGACCGCGAATGACCACAACAACCGTGAGGTTGCTTATGGCTATGACAACGTAGGCAATATGACCTCTGTGGGATATCCGGACGGCACACAGGCGGACTATTACTTCGACGCGGAAAACCAGATCGTTGAACTTGTGGATGTGGACAATGGCGTATTCAAGTTCCGTTATGACCCGAACGGCAATACCATCTATAAGGAATATCCCGACTTTGAGACGACCTATTACTACTTCGATAAAGCTGACCGCATTCTTGAAATGAATGAGTTTGTACTTGGCGGGAAGAAGCAGTATAAGACGACCTACAGTTGGGACCCAGAAGGAAATCTGCTCTCAGAGCTCAAGTTTAACCACGGTCAGACTGGTGGCAGCGGAAATAACGGTAACAGCGGAAATAATAACGGGAACAACGGAAATAACAATGGCACAGGTAATGGGAATGGTAACGGTAATGTTGTCAATACGATCCCGCCGCCGATGACCGTTTTGGATGACGGAACCATTGTTAACCCAGCTGGCCACGTACCTCCCGGCCTCAACCGGAAGCTCCGTCCCAACAAGGAGCCGAATCCTGATGAACCTCCGGCTGACCCGGCTGACCCCGGCACAGAGGACAGCAGTGACGGCAAGGCGAATAAGGGCGAGAATGTTTTTACTTACGATGTACTCAACCGCATGGTTAGCAGTCTGGACGGCAACAACGGTACCACGTATTATGAATACGATACGCTGGGCAACCTGATTACCGAGACCAACAAGAACAAGGTGACCGATTACCTATACAATGCGATGAACCAGCTGATCTTCCAGGGGTGGAAGAACGACACTACCGAGTTTACCTATGACAAACGCGGCAATCTCATTCGTAAGGATACCAAGAACAAGTTTGAGACATTTGTCTTTGACGCGACCAACCACATGGTGAAAGGCGTCAATGAGAACGGCGACGCCAGCCTGTACACCTACAACGCGCTGTTCAAACGCGTGAACAACACCCATGTGGCGCACAGCGGCCAAGTTTACGCGCGGGACTATGTGATCGATTACAACAGCAACCTCAAGACACGCGATCTGATGGTTTACGCGGCGGGCGAATACGTGCAGAGCCATGTCTATTACGGTGACGAGCGCGTGTTGCAGCTGACGACCGGCAGCAACAATCAGGAGCGGCTGCTCTATGTCCACGAAGATCTGCGCGGCACGACGCTCACTTACACGAAAGAGGGCGGCCAAATCTTCGAGGAACTGCTCTACGACGCGTGGGGCCTACCGATCAGTCCGAACAAGCTTCTCAACAACGACCACGGAAACTATGTGGCGGCCGATTTCACCGGTCACAAGTTTGATGTAGTGCTGGATATCTACTTTGCACAGGCTAGGTTCTTCGACGCGGAGAATCGCACATTCATGAGCCGCGACCCGGCAAAAGACGGGCTGAACTGGTATAAATACGTTGAGAACAATCCAAAGACGTATAATGACCCGACCGGGGAGTTCTTGAACTGGCTTGTCGGAGGAATTATTGGTACAGTAGTAAGCGTTGTCGGGCAAGCTGTGTCAGATATTGTTTCCGGAAACAAATTCGAGTGGGAAAACTATGCCGGGGCTGCTGTCGGAGGGTTCGTTGGTGGCGCAGTTACGGCAACTCTAGGCCCTGCCGCTGGCGGAGCGGCAGGGGCAGCCGCACAGACGTTTGTAACAGGCGGTCTCAAGATGATAAGCGGCAACGAGAATGCCCCGAAATCTTTTGGAGCGCTCATGCTTGATACCGGGAAAAGCGCGGCAATCGGTTTTGTCAGCGGAGCGATTACAGGTGGAATCGGCAGTAAACTAGGCGTGTCTACAATGAGTTCCTTAGGGCGAGTATTAACCAACACCGCAGTGGGATTTGTCATGAGTTCAGCGACAACCTTTGGCGGGACATTTTTCCAAGCCTTAAGTCAGGGATGCTCGCTTAAAGGATCGTTGAGTGCGGCAGGAAATGCGGTAGTAGATAATGCGTTAAGAAATCTTGCCGTGAGTGCCGCTACTGCCACTACAGGTGAGGGACTCAACTATGCCGCGAATAGGTATGTTCTTCCTAAAATCGGTAATAGTACTGGCAAAGACATAAAATTGAAGTATATGGATGACTGGACTCCCGAACAACGAGCACAAGCAGATGCAAAGCTGAGAGCACTTACAGAAGCAGACACCGTTAAGACTGAGGTAACTAGAACGGGGACTGCCTCCACAACATACAAAAGGGCGGGAAACAGTGTTCCATCAGGTTATGATGTTGATCACACTATTGATTTGCAGTTAGGGGGAAAAGATGCAGTAAGTAATATGAATCCACTTGATCAAAGTGTAAACAGAAGCCTGGGTGCACAAATAGCAAATGCTATTAAGGCTGATCCGTATGGGACTGTCTACGGCAGGTTTACAATAGGCCCCGCGACGTCTACATCAAGTAGTACCACGACATCTACCCCAAGTAGTACCACGACATCTACCCCAAGTAGTACCACGACATCTACCTCAAGCAATATCTCGACTTATATTTCAAGTATTATCACGGTTTCGATCGCTCTCAACAGTATAACTAACAACGTTACCACCCTTAGAAACATCCAACCCTCCATGTCTTTCTAAGTAACACATCGACAACTGCGTTTTTCTGGTGCTCTGATCCTGAGGCGATGTCTCTTTTTCTAAAGATATGTTGCCTCAGGAATTATCACAGATTGCGATTGCGTATCACCTCTTGCTTTTAGGAGAGGTGGTATGCAATCGGATTTGATGGCATTAATAAAACACGAACAAAGGAGATGGTCCTATGTATGATCCATTCAAAGAGTTTTTCAATACTTCACTGTCAAATTTAACTATTAGGGAAAAACAAGGGAATGCCTTACTAGAATTACGGAATGAATTTCAAGGTATGGAATTCGGTGATGGTATATATAGAGTTTTTCGAACTGATGACATCCCAAAATGGAAGAAAATCATTTCTGGGGCTTATAACGATTTCCGCAGATATTTTGAGCCTTTTGGATTTGATTGGCTTGGAAGATGTTTTGCTGTCGATCTAAGAAAAAAGACAAAATCGAATATCCTAATGTTTGAAATAGGAACCGCAGAAGTGCTGGAAATACCATGCAATATTATCGAATTTCACAACAAGGAAATTCCTCTTAACGGAGAAGCTTGTTTATCAAAGTCTTTTTTTGCCCAGTGGAGAGCAAGCAACAGACAAAATATTAATTATTCCGAATGTATAGGTTATAAGGTTCCATTGTTTTTAAACGGGGAAGATAGCGTACAGAATCTGGAGTTAAGTGATATGGAAGTATATTGGAGTGTAATATCACAGATAAAAAATCAAATAATGTAACTTAAAACCAATACCTCTCACTGGCCAGAAGGCAACAACGGGTATACGTTACGTACTGTGTCGCCACATATGTGGCAGAAGGAGTGATCATGAAAGAAGTAGGTCTCACTGAGGGCTTCCTAGAAGACACCCCGCCGCCTGGAAAGAAGAAAAAGTGGCCGTTTATAATCACGATATGTGTTTCAGCGGTGGTGCTATTTATGGGAGGTTTTCTGACCAGAGGTTGGATTGATTCCCCGGCCTCCAATGCACCGACAGTAAATCCTCCTCCCCAGCAGGCAGATGCACGGTTTTCACCCATAGCCACTGGAGAGCCGGAGGGCAACAGGCTGATCAAAGTCGGCTTCGCTCAGAGCGACCTTATTGAGTCCGACCGGCGCAAGGCGAACACCGTGTCCATACAAGATGCACTCAGTACGGCCAACGGCTATGAACTGATCGTCGCCGACGGACAGAACGACTACGACAAGCAGCTCCAAGACGTTGCCGGTTTTATTCAGAAAGGCGCAGACTACATCGTCATCGCCCCCGTCCAGGAAACCGGTTGGGACGCTGTTCTGCAACAGGCCAATGACGCCAGCATCCCAGTGATCTTTGTCGATCGCGCCGTCAAAGCCAGCGAGGATACTTATGTCACATGGATCGGCTCCGATTTCAAGGATCAAGGCGTGAAAGCCATGGAGTGGCTAAAGGCTTTCAAAGGATCGAAACCGGTGAAAGCCGTTCATCTACAGGGCATGCAAGGTTCCTCGGCGCTAGCCGGGCGGTCTGCGGCATATACCGAAGCCTGCGTGGGCAACGGCTGGGAGAATCTCGGTGAAACGCCAGTAAACGGGGACATTACGCAGGCTAAGGAAATCATGGCGGATTGGCTGGGGCAGTTTCCCGATCTCAATGTTGTATGTGTCGATGACAATGATATGACCAACGGTGTCGTCCAGGCGATTGAGGATATAGGCATGAAAGCCGGAGACGACGACGGCATAACCATCATTTCTTTTAACGCTGGTAGAAGGAGTCTTCAGCTGGCGTTTGACACCGGTAAAATCAATTGCAGTGTTGAGTGCAATCCCCTGCAAGGTTCTTATGTTGCCGACGTCATCCAAAAGCTCGAAAGCGGCGAAACGGTAGAGAAGGCAATCTATGTTGAAGATGCCGTGTTTGATTGGAAAGACCTCACGCAAGCGATAATTGACGCTCGAGCATATTGACGTTTCCGATTTAGTGAAATGAATTAGCGCCTTTCAAGTAACGAAGTTAATAACCATGCGCCACATTGTTATGATAACAATTGGCGCTTTTTTATAATCGGTATAATAAAAAGCAATGTATATTTCGATAATANATATGTAACGCACAATGTACTGGAAGGGGGGAACTGTGTTCTCCNAAACTGACAATAGACAACTGATTACTGACCANTTGCGGTCGAAGATCGCGTTAGGAGGTATGATGGAAAACAACAGAAACAGAGTTATAGTAGTTGATGATGCTAAAACAAACTCGACAAATGACGGCGAATTCCTTAAATCATATTATGAGGTTTATCCGGCTCAATCCGCCAAAGGATTCTTTGAACTACTTGAAAGCATCAACCCGGATCTGATACTTCTTGATATAGAAATGCCTGAAATGAATGGCTTTGATGTCATTAGAAAGCTAAGGGAGAACCCAAATTATCTGGACATACCGGTAATCTTTCTTACAGATCAAGATGATGAACCAGCCGAACTTGAAGAATTCGAATTAGGCGCGGTGGATTATGTGACAAAACCTTTTTCCGAGTCAGCGCTGCTAAGACGAATCTCAAATCAGTTGCTGATTACGAGACAAAAAAAGGAATTATTAGCCAACCAGGCTGTTTTGCGTGATTATACCGAGAATTTNGAAGAAAAAGCGCGTGAAAAGGACATGGAGGTAAGCGCACTTCAAAANGCCGTCATGTCTTCGGTGGCTGATCTTGTCAAATTCCGCGATAAAAACACGGGNAGCCATGCCTCCCGCACGCAACGATATTTGCAGACCCTTGTCGACGGGATGATACGATACGGCGTATATGTAGACGAAGTGGTACAATGGGACATGGAATTGCTGCTGACTTCGGCNCAACTACACGATGTCGGAAAAATCGCGATAACNGACTTGATACTCAACAANCCTGACAAACTCACCCCTGAGGAATTNGAGATCATGAAAACCCATGTAAAGGTTGGCGTGGAAGCTGTCAAGCAACTCATACACAAAACGAAGGCGTACGCCTTTTTGGATCACGCGTTGCGGCTCGTGGGGAGCCATCACGAAAAATGGGACGGGACAGGCTACCCCGACGGGTTGAAAGGGGAGGAGATCCCAATTGAAGGGCGTCTTATGGCTATCGTCGATGTATATGACGCCCTCATTTCAGAACGCCCCTACAAAAACGCATTATCACACGAAGAAGCGCGCAGAATAGTTGAAAACAGCGCGGGAAGCCAGTTTGACCCCGCGCTGGTGGAAGTGTTCACAAAAATCGAAGATGAGTTTAATAAAATCACGCAAGAAACAAGGATGCTCCAAGCTAAACAACAAAGTATAACATCAGGCCACAGCGGTTAAACTCGCTAAACGCGGCTAAACGCGTTTAAGCTCGTATTTTCTGCAACCCAGTCCGATCTTTTCGGCGTGCTCAAGTTGCGCGCGCCAGTTCGTCGTGGGAAATATTCTCGTGAAATGGTCATTGTCTTCATCTTCCAAGCTATCCAGGATCGTACCATGCAGAGCAGGTGCGGCGTTGACAGCGTCGATGCAAGCCTTGTCAAGCGCGACGGGATCAAAGCTGGCAAACATACCGATGTCCGGCACGATTGCAGCGTCGTTTTCCGCATGGCAATCACAAAACGGCGACACTTGGTTGACTATGTTGATATGGAAATGAGGCCTGCCATCTAATACAGCTTTGGCGTACTCCACAATTTTACAGCTAAGCATATCATTCGCGCTGGAATAGCTGCTGTAGATCGCGTTGAAATTGCAGCTTCCAATACACCGGCCGCAACCAACGCATTTTTTAGTATTAATAGACGCTTTCCCATCCGCAAATTCTATCGCGGAATGGGCGCACATTTTTACGCACATTTGGCAGCCTGTGCAAACTCTCTTATTTACCTTCGGCTTGTTGTCGTTGTGCATGATCATTTTTCCGGCGCGGCTTCCACATCCCATGCCTATGTTTTTCAAGGCGCCTCCAAACCCTGTAGCTTCATGCCCTTTGAAATGGTTTAAAGAAATGATAATATCGGCGTCCATAATCACGCGGCCAATCATTGCGGTTTTAAGATATTGCCCGCCTTCGATTGGAACTTCAATATCGTCTGTTCCTTTTAGTCCATCGCCTATCATTATTTGGCAGCCCGTGGAAAGTGGCGAAAAACCGTTTTCCATTGCGGCGTCGAGATGCAATAGGGCATTATTGCGACGCCCTACATAAAGCGTGCCGCAATCTGTCAAAAAAGGCTTTCCTCCAAGTTCTTTTATACGATCAGCTACGGTTTTAGCGAAGTTCGGGCGAAGAAAAGAGAGATTGCCTGGTTCGCCGAAATGGATTTTAATTGCGACATAGCGTTTTGCGAAATCGATTTTTGATATACCGGCTTTGCAAATTAGCTTGTCAAGTTTGTGCAGCAAGCTGATATCGGCAGGGCAACGCATGTCTGAGAAATATACAGTTGACTTCTGCATTTTGGTCGTCCTTTCTGTTTAAGAATTATTGTCCCACATTAGTTTTGCCTTTTGCATCGTACAGCAATATTGGCTGCATGTCAATAACGAAGAAATGTATGTGAACAATTTTAAAATTCATGTAAAATTTAGATGATTTGCACATTGTACCTGAGCTTACAGTTGTGGTATGATATACCGCGTGGAGAAGGGCGATTCTCAATTTAAAAAATTGCGGAGCGATTAAGGGGCGTGAAGAATGAGCGGTGTAAATAGCGCTCCACAACAAAACGCCAAACTCAAAACTGAGGCGGTCAATTTGTTTTATGGAGCGCACCACGCTTTAGGGGATATCACGATCGATATTCCAGCATGCGCGATCACTGCGGTTATCGGACCATCGGGTTGCGGTAAATCTTCTTTTCTTCGCCTTTTTAATCGTATGAATGATCTAATACCGGGCGTCAAAGTAGAAGGCAAAGCCCTTCTAAATGACGTCCCTATTTATGAAAAAGATACCGATGTAGTCGCCCTAAGAAAAAAGGTAGGCATGGTTTTTCAAAAGCCAAACGTGTTTCCTATGAGCATTTATGAAAACATTGTAATTGGGCCCAAGAACCATGGAATAAAAAACAAAAGTGACTTGGAAATGATTGTAGAACGATGCCTGTCGCAGGTAGCGTTATGGGAAGAGGTTAAGGATATCCTGAGAAAACCGGGTCTCAGTCTCCAAATGGGGCAACAACAGCGATTATGTATCGCCCGCGCGCTTGCTGTAGAACCGGAAGTCCTGCTGATGGATGAGTCGTGCAGCGCCCTGGATCCGGAATCCACCATGAAAATCGAGGGGCTTATGCATGATTTGTCAGAGAAATATACGATAATCATTGTCACGCACAATATGGAACAAGCAGCAAGGGTGTCATATATGTCAGCATTTATGATGATAGACAAAGACAGGGTGGGAAGGCTTCATGAGTATTCTGAAACCTCCGAGATGTTTATCAGCCCAAGGGATAAACTCACGGAAGACTATATTACGGGCCGTTTTGGTTAGCGGCATACCGGCATTGCTTATGTCGCTATGCTTATTGTCCGCTTGCGGCGGCAGGAGATCATCGGCTCATATTTTTGCCGGGTCAACGTCTGTGCAGCCATATGTCGAAGTGCTGGCGGAGGAATACGCGCACGTTTACCCTGAAGTTGAGATCGACGTACAAGGCGGCGGTTCTTCCGCTGGCATCACAGCAGTTGAGTCCGGCGCCGCCGACATTGGCATGTCCTCCCGCAACTTGAAGGATTCGGAGCTGGTCTTCTGGAATATTGAGATAGCAAAAGATGGCTTGGCGTTGATAGTGAATCCTGACAACCCTGTTAGAAATCTCACGATGGAGCAAATCCGCGCAATATACAAAGCCGATATCGAGACATGGAGCCCACTGGGCGGAGCCGAGGCGAAGATACACATAATAACCCGTGAGGAGGGTTCGGGCACCAGAAGCGCCTTCGAAGAAATGGTAATGGGCGACGAGCGGATCAGCCCAAAGGCGATTGTTCAGGATTCTAACGGGGCAGTTAGACAATTGGTTGCCGACGATAAGTATTCGATCGGTTTCATATCGCTGGGTCTAGTAGATGTTGGACAGCGTCCGGTTGTGGCTTTGCAAATAGATGGAGTGGAGGCTTCGCGCTATAACATCGAGAATGGGCAGTATAGACTGTTTCGTCCATTTGTACTTGTAGCTGAAAATGAGCCGACAGGCCCGGTTATGGAATTCATCGAATATATACGATCGCCGGAGGGACAGCGCATACTGTCGGATGAAGGGTTAATACCTGAGTAGGAGCATGACATGAAAAAATTTCGCGAAAAGCTGTCGGGACGAATATTCCTTGCGCTTGCATTTTCTTCGATATCCGCTTTGGCGATTATCACAATATTTATTATCATCAACGGAATGCCGATTATTTCGGAGGTCGGCGTTAAGAACTTTGTCTTTGGAATGTCGTGGGCGCCAAGCAGGGGAGAGTATGGGATTTTGCCCATGATTATCGGCTCGGTGACAGTTACTTTGGGGGCGGTGATTCTTGGAGTGCCGATTGGTATCTGCTGCAGCATTTTTTTGACAGAGTTTGCTCCCAAAGCGCTAAGCAAACTGTTTAGGCCTGCTATTCAATTGTTGGCCGGCATACCGTCTGTGGTTTACGGTTTTTGGGGGTTGTTGTCCGTAGTGCCCCTTATACGAAACTATTTGGGAGGTCCGGGACTTAGCATACTGGCAGCGTCCATTATTCTGGCTATTATGGTTTTGCCTACAGTTATCAGCATATCGGAAGTATCCATACTCGCGCTGCCGCGTCAATACAAAGAAGGCGCCCTGGCTTTGGGACTCACGCACTGGCAAACTATAAGAGCAGTTGTTTTACCTTCGGCAAAATCAGGTATTGTAGCCGCAGTAATTTTGGGTACCGGACGCGCTATCGGCGAAACGATGGCGGTTATCATGGTTTTGGGTAACGCCGTGGCTATACCTTCATCAATTTTGGATCCTGTCCGAACGTTGACCACTAACATTGGCATCGAAATGGGGTACGCCTCAGGTACGCACAAGGAGGCTTTATTCGCAACCGGCATCGTGCTATTTATCGTGATCATGATCCTTAACGCTTCCGCGCAGTATATAATGAGAAAGAAGTAATCTCTATGAAACTCAGCCCACATACCAGCGAAAAGATCGCAAAAGTTATTATATGGGGCGCCGCGCTGACTGTGCTGGTGGTTTTAATCGCCATAATCATCTATCTCATGTTCAAAGGTTTGCCCTTAGTCAATTGGAGTTTTCTGACTGAAATCCCGCGAAATATGGGACGTTCAGGCGGTATTTCATCAACAATAGTCGGAACGCTTATGGTGACGCTCGTCGCTATCGTCATAGCGGTGCCGTTTGGTATAGGAACGGCTTTCTATCTGGCTGAATATACAAACGAAAGCATAATAACCCGTATAATCCGTTTCAGCGCGGAATCTTTGGCTGGAATACCGTCGATCGTATATGGGTTGTTTGGGTTTGTGTTTTTTGTTATATACCTTGATTTGGGATGGTCTGTACTGGCGGGCGGACTTACGCTGGCGGTAATGATCCTGCCGACTATTATCCGCACGTCGGAAGAAGCGATACGCGCGGTGCCCCAATCTTACCGCGAGGTCAGTTTCTCGCTTGGGGGNACAAAGTGGCAAACAATAATCANGGCGGTTTTCCCTTCGGCGCTTCAGGGAATCGCGAACGGCATTATACTAAGCATTGGGCGATGCGTNGCGGAGACGGCGGCGGTCGTATTGACTGCTGGTTCAGCTTTGAGGATGCCTTCATCGNTATTTTCCCCAACCAGAACCATGGCTGTACATTTTTACATTCTAGCCAGGGAGGGGATTTCCATGGAGAACGCCTATGGTACAGCCGCTCTTTTAATCGTTTTAATCTTTTTCATTAATGTAGTAGCAAACACCTTGGTCAATAGATTTATGGCAAAAGGCCGTTAGTCGCTAACAAGAGGTAGTATATGCCGAAGCAAGCAAAAATCAAAATTGATAATCTAAACTTTTTCTACGGGAAAAAACAAGCCTTATTCGATCTGAATATGGATATCAGCGCAAATGAGGTTTTATCTATAATTGGCCCCGCCAGCAGTGGGATCACAACACTGTTGCGCTCAATGAACAGATTGTATGAACTGATACCGGGGGCGCGAAGGGAAGGGGAGATACTGCTCGACGGGAAAAGCATTTTCGACGCGGATGTAAGCGTAACCGATTTGAGGCGGAGGTTTGGGATGGTTTTTGACATACCTACGCCGTTACCAATGACGATATTCGATAACGTTGCCTATGGGTTGCGACTTAAAGGTGAGAAGAGCAGGGAAGCCATCGAGGAGGATGTTAAACAGGCGCTCATTGAAGCCGCGTTATGGGACGAGGTGAGTGAGCGGCTCAAAGCCCCAGCGTCAAGTCTATCCGGGGGGCAACAGCAGCGTCTGTGCATCGCGCGGGTGTTGGCTTTGCAACCGGAGGTCATCGCGCTCGACAGGCCGTGCTCGGGTCTCGATCCGATATCGACGGCAAAAATCGAAGATTCCTTAACGCATCTAAAAGAGAGGATAACGATAATCCTTGCCCCGCATAATGTGCAGCAAGCCGGTCGCGTATCTGATAGGGTGGCTTTCATGCTGTCGGGGAAGTTGGTTGAAGAAGGGAAAAACGAAGATATTTTCGCTTATCCGAAAGACCCACGAACACACGATTATGTTACAGGAAGATTTGGGTAATTAAGAAACCGAAAAGTTGTAAGGTCACTAAGAAGCAAGCACGAGGAATTCGACGCGACGTTCTTTACAATTGGTGGGTGAGCGTGTTCGACTTGCAACATTGATTTCCTTATTTTATTAAATCATTTTCTGTTATATATCTTCTTGTTCTAAACAAATCAAAAACAAAAAAATCGCTATGTTTTACAGGATATAGAATATCCCATCCTGTAACCACATATTCAGTTTCATCTTGTTGAGTCGCTTCCGAATAAACCATATCCAAAAGAATTGCGTTTTGTCAATACATTGTAATTACAAATTTAATTTATTTTGCTACCAAGTTACTATTTCAGAGAATATTCGGGAATAGGCGTAAAACAATGCAATTGTGCCATTTTGACACAATTGCTCATTAAAGCGCTAAAGAGCGCTGATTTTTCCTGATATTGTGTTCGCAACTTTTAGCCTCCCCTCCTTAATACTCACTCCGTATTGGATACAAAAAAGCAACCGCTGTTTTCAACGATTGCCTTTATTAGCGCGTATTGGTTTTTGGATATTCTTGCGTTTGTTACAACCTCAATATAAAGGTGGACGACGCGCTGCTTTCACAACAATGAACATAGGGTCCGTCCCCATGTTCATTTCACACGTGGGGGAACGTGCTGGGGCAGGACGGACGAAAAACGGCTGTCGAAAGGATAACTCCCTCGACAGCTGTTTTTCGTTCTATTCTTGGTTTCCTCTGTTAAAATATACCTCTAATTCCTTAGCTGTATCTTCTGCTAAAAACGGTCTTATGACATCATAAAAAACATCGTTATTTTTAACTTCAAGCCCATTGACAAATATGCTGTTATCGTCGCCTCCTATAACAACGTCTAAAATCATACCGTCTTTATCTGTTTCAAAAACATAACACAGTCGAGCATCTAAATGAGATTTATGCTTAACGGGTTTCAAGGCATCTGCGTTAATCTGCTTAAGTAAATCAATATGTTCTTTCAAGCTGTTACCGTCAATGACAATTTTATGCACGGCACTATGGTTAATCAATCCCTCAACACTTAAAGGCGCACGAGTAAGGATAGATGGGCTTATATAGTGTATTGTTAGACTAAGTCCATCAAACATCTCCGTTTCTATTAACTTGGGAAAATCTTTTAGTGTTTTTTCTGGACGCATATTATCCCCTCCACAACTGACAAAAATAGCGGCTGTAAGTACCAGCAATATTTGAATTATGGTTTTTCTTGTATTCATTTTAATTCCCCTCTCGAAGAATGAGTCATTTTAATCGGTGGAACTCTCCTCGCTTTCAGCAGGGAGAGCTAGCCACCATTATGCGTTATTATGAATTATGGTCTGTGATAATCTTTCCTGGTTTTCCCCAGTTTCCGGGCCATATATATTGATACCAAGGGCGATTCCACGTAGTTCTGTAGTGCGTGGAATTATTCATTCTCTGTAATCCAGATACGTCTGTATAGTTTTTGCGAACAGGTTCGCCAAGTTGTTTTGCCATGGGAGTTTCATATGTTTTCAAATTGGCCGCTTCTAATTTATCACGATTGCTTTTCGTTGGATTATTGAGAAACGTATCCATTTCACCGTCTAAATGCTGCGCCCCATGCCCCATTTCATGAGCCAATCCAAGTGCTGCACTTTGAATTGATGTACCATCACCTGTAATAAGCCCACTGAAAATATCAAAGAATATTTCTCTCGTTGATGGGTCATAGTACATATTATCATCATATACAAACATGATGGTGAATACTTCGTTTGCATTTTCGAGTTTTTCGATAAGTGTTTTTCCGACATCAGAAGTTTTTAAATATTCTATTGCCCTATTGTACTGTTCTATTTCTTCTTTAGTCGCACTACCGGATAATTCAATTATCATCCCACTCGGGTCGATCCAACGGAGCGGGTTGTTAAGACAGAAAACATATAGGTTTGCGCTTTGCATTATGTTGTAAATATTGAGGCCAGATGAATCGTTTGGATTATACCCCGTGCTTAACAATGGATCAGGACTTAACCAACGTGACGTCAAAGGGTTATACTCCCTTGCTTGGGCGAAATATGACCCAGCAAGCCCGTCATACTGATAGCCCGTAAAGCCAAACGGCTGCGTCAGCCCTTGGTTGCCGGTGCGGTCGGCGCCGAACTCGTCGTATGCGTAGCTTTCCGCAAGCGCTCCGTCGGAGTGGGTAAGGCGCAGTGGGCTGCCTAATTCGTCGTTCAAATAATAGCGCGAGTCCCCGTCGCCGATGTTTTCGGACGCCACATTGGAATCCCAGGCGTAGTTCCTTGTTTGCCCATCTTTGCTTGTTGTCTGCAAAAGGTTATGGTACTGCTTCGTCAAATCTAAAACATAGCTGATTTCCTTAGTCGGGTCGACGCCATCCGTTACCCTGCGTTTCACCCTATTGCCAAGACCATTGTAATCGTAGAACGCGGTTTGCCCGGCGGCGCTTTCCGCCTTTGCCAAACGGTTCATAGGGTCAAATTCGTAGCTGTTTTTAAACCTGCCGTCTTCCAACACGCGCGTTAGGTTGCCGCGCGCGTCGTAGATGAAATCTTGCCTTAGCCCCACGTTTTCCAAGCGCAGCAACTGGTTTAGGGGATTGTATGTATAATCTGTCCTGACGCCTCCATCAACCATATAGCTGCGGTTGCCAAACTCGTCATAGCCGTATTTCCTTATTAGGCTATCATCTTTCGTAACGCCAGTCAAGCGCGATAGCGCGTCGTAGGTGTACTGGTATTGCCCGTTTTCTTCCTGGAGGCCGCGCCGATACTTCTCGATTCTTACGGTATTTGACATGTTGTCGTAGGAGTATGCATACTTATCGAGTAGGCCGTCCCGGTCACTGCTGGAAAGCTCGGAGAGTAGTCCCGCTTCGTTGTATGAGTATTTCGCGCTTGTGCCGTTTGGAAACACTTTTTCGTGGAGCCTGCTGTTTTCGTCGTACATATATCCGATGCGCTTGTCGCCGTCTATCAGCGTTTTAAGGCGCAGGGCGCCGTCGTATTCATATTCTACGATCTTGTCATCTGGATACTTAATGCTCGTCCTCTCACCGTCTGGGCCAAAGCCGTACTCGACTTTTTTGCCGCTATAGTCAGTTACTCTTTTGGCTCTGCCAAGCTCGTCGAGCTCGATACTAGTGACGCCGAGCCA
>WRNV01000045.1 GCA_009776445.1 Oscillospiraceae bacterium
CACCGCAGCTAACGGCAGCGGCACAGCGTATGCGAACTCGGAGACGTTCAAGTACGAGATAAACGGCGACCTGACGCTATACGCACAGTGGACGCCGAAGAGCGATCTAAAGATAATCTACAACGCGAACACCGGAACGGGGACAATGCCTGATCAGACGGTGACGTACGATAGCAATGTCACGCTGACGGCGAACGCGTTTAGCAAGACCGGGTACGTGTTCAATGGCTGGAACACCGCAGCTAACGGCAGCGGCACAACGTATGCGAACTCGGAGACGTTCAAGTACGAAATAGACGGCGACCTGACGCTATACGCACAGTGGACGCCGAAGAGCGATCTAAAGATAATCTACGACGCGAACACCGGAACGGGGACAATGGCTGACCAAGCAGTGACGTACGATAGCAATGTCACGCTTACGGCGAACGCGTTTAGCAAGACCGGGTACGTGTTCAATGGCTGGAACACCGCAGCTAACGGCAGCGGCACAGCGTATGCGAACTCGGAGACGTTCAAGTACGAGATAGACGGTGACCTGACGCTATACGCACAGTGGACGCCGAAGAGCGATCTAAAGATAATCTACGACGCGAACACCGGAACAGGGACAATGGCTGACCAAGTAGTGACGTACGATAGCAATGTCACGCTGACGGCAAACGCGTTTAGCAAGACCGGGTACGTGTTCAATGGCTGGAACACCGAAGCAGATGGCAGCGGCACAGTGTATGCGGACTCGGCGACGTTCAAGTACGAGATAGACGGCGATCTTACACTGTACGCGCAGTGGATGCCGGAAAACAGCCTGAAGATCACATACAACGCGAACACCGGAACGGGGACAATGGCTGACCAAGTAGTGACGTACGATAGCAATGTCACGCTGACGGCAAACGCGTTTAGCAAGACCGGGTATGTGTTCAATGGTTGGAACACCGAAGCAAACGGCAGCGGCACAGCGTATGCGAACTCGGCGACGTTCAAGTACGAGGTAGACGGCGACCTGACGCTGTATGCGCAGTGGACGCCGGATCCGCACACAGTGACATATTACGCAAACGACGGTACAGGCGACGAAAAAACGGACGATGTAGTATACGATGAAGAATACGAGGTGGAAGACAACCCGTTCACACCGCCAACCGGATATAGGTTTAAGGGCTGGAACACGGCGGCTGACGGCAGTGGTGACGATTATGAACCTGGCGACGATATCACAATAGACGACGATGTCACGCTGTACGCGCAGTGGACGCCGAAGAGCGATCTTAAGATAATCTACAATGCGAACACCGGAACGGGGACAATGGCTGACCAAACGGTGACGTACAATAGTAATGTCACGCTGACGGCAAACGCGTTTAGCAAGACCGGGTACGTGTTCAATGGTTGGAACACGCAAGCCGATGGGACTGGCACAGGCTATGCGAATTCCGCGACGTTCAAGTACGAGGTAGACGGCGACCTGACGCTATATGCGCAGTGGACACCGAAGAACGATCTTAAGATAATCTACAACGCGAACACCGGAACGGGGACAATGGCTGACCAAACGGTGACATACGATAGCGATGTCACGCTGACGGTAAACGCGTTTAGCAAGACCGGGTACGTGTTCAATGGCTGGAACACACAAGCCGATGGAACTGGCACGGGCTATGTGAATTCCGCGACGTTCAAGTACGAGGTAGACGGGGACCTGACGCTGTACGCGCAGTGGACGCCGAAGAGCGATCTAAAGATAATCTACGACGCGAACACTGGCACAGGGACGATGGCTGACCAAACGGTGACATACGATAGCGATGTCACGCTGACGGCAAACGCGTTTAGCAAGACCGGGTACGTGTTCAATGGTTGGAATACGCAAGCCGATGGAACTGGCACAGCGTATGCAAACTCGGCGACGTTCAAGTACGAGGTAGATGGGGACCTGACGCTGTACGCGCAGTGGACGCCGGATCCGCACACAGTGACATACAAAGCAAACGGTGGTGCAGGCAACGATGTAACAGACGACGTGGTGTACGATGAAGACTACGAGGTGGAAGACAACCCGTTCACACCGCCAACAGGATACACATTTAAGGGCTGGAACACAGTGGCTGACGGCAGTGGTGACGATTATGAACCTGGCGACGAAATCACAATAGACGACGATGTCACGCTGTACGCGCAGTGGACGCCGAAGAACGATCTTAAGATAATCTACAACGCGAACACTGGCACAGGGACGATGGCTGACCAAACGGTGACGTACGATAGCAATGTAATGCTGACGGCAAACGCGTTTATCAAGACCGGGTATGTGTTCAATGGTTGGAATACGCAAGCCGATGGAACTGGCACAGCGTATGCAAACTCGGCGACGTTCAAGTACGAGGTAGACGGGGACCTGACGCTGTACGCGCAGTGGACGCCGGATCCGCACACTGTGACATACAAAGCAAATGGTGGAACAGGCGCCGATGTAACAGACAACGTGGTGTACGATGAAGACTACGAGGTGGAAGACAACCCGTTCACACCACCAACAGGATACACATTTAAGGGCTGGAACACGGCGGCTGACGGCAGCGGCGACGATTATAAACCTGGCGACGAAATCACAATAGACGACGATGTCACGCTGTA
This sequence comes from Oscillospiraceae bacterium, assembly GCA_009776445.1. Taxonomy (GTDB): domain Bacteria; phylum Bacillota; class Clostridia; order Oscillospirales; family Oscillospiraceae; genus WRMH01. The sequence goes on from WRNV01000045.1 coordinate 2,638, forward strand.
TGCGCAGTGGACGCCGGATCCGCATACTGTGACATATTACGCAAACGACGGTACGGGTGACGAAGAAACAGACGATGTGGTGTATGACGAAGACTATGAAGTGGAAGACAACCCGTTCACACCACCAACAGGATACACATTTAAGGGCTGGAACACAGCGGCTGACGGTAGCGGCGACGATTATGATCCTGGCGACGAAATCACAATAGACGACGATGTCACGCTGTACGCGCAGTGGGCGCCGGATCCGCACACTGTGACATATTATGCAAACGACGGTACAGGTGACGAAGAAACAGACGACGTGGTGTATGACGAAGATTATGAGGTGGAAGACAACCCGTTCACACCACCAACAGGATACACATTTAAGGGCTGGAACACGGCGGCTGACGGCAGCGGCGACGATTATGAACCTGGCGACGAAATCACAATAGACGACGATGTCACGCTGTACGCGCAATGGGCGCCGAATCCGTATACTGTGACATATAAAGCGAACGGCGGGACAGGCGCCGATATAACGGTCAACGTGGTATACGATGAAGAATACGAGGTAGAGGGCAATACGTTTGGGCTGCCATCCGGATACACATTTAAGAACTGGAACACGGTGGCCAACGGGACAGGGACCGCGTACACACCTGGGTCCAGCAATAATAATAAGATCAAAATAGACGGCGACATAACACTATACGCGCAGTGGACGTCGCGCAGTGACCTTCACCACGACGATGAAATCATTGTAGAAATACCACCTGAAGAAATCCCATTTGATCCATTTATCAGCGACCACGTCGCGTATATAATCGGATACCCCGAAGGCGGTGTGCGTCCTGGCAACAACGTCACACGCGCTGAGGTGGCGACTGTGTTCTTCAGGTTGCTGACGGATCTGGAACGCTCGCAGAACTGGACACAGGTGAATAACTTCACGGATGTAATAGCAAGCAACTGGTTTAACAATGCCGTGTCGGTAATGAGCAACATGGGTATACTGAATGGATACGAAGACGGGACGTTCAGACCCAACGGAGCTATTACTCGCGCGGAACTTGCGACAATAGCCGCGCGCTTTGCGAGAATGATGAATCTGGAAGGCGATAGCGATATCAGCTTCACGGACGTATCAGGACATTGGGCGCAGGAAGATATCCTCTACGCCGCAATGATCGGATGGGTCAACGGCTATCCTGACGAAACGTTCAGGCCAAACCAGCCAATAACGAGAGCCGAGTTCATGACGCTTGTCAACAGGATGATGAAGCGGGCACCGCAGTCGGTGGACGACTTGCTGGTCGATGACATGGTCATATGGTCGGATAATATGGATCCGGAAGTATGGTACTATCTGGCTGTACAAGAAGCGACGAATACTCATTTACCCGAGTATAAAGAAGAACAAGTGCCGGATTTGGGATTTGAGTATGAAAAATGGGTGGAAATGTTAGAGAACCCAGACTGGGCAATGCTGGAAAAAGAATGGGCGAACGGTTTGCTCAATCCGGAACAATAAAAGGATAAACTAGAGTGAGCAAGGAAAAAATGTTTAGGAAGCAGTAAACCATAATTGTAGGAATAGTAGAAAACCATGTATAGGGGATTGCAAAAAGAAATGCAATCCCCTATTGATTTTCTGATTTTATATACCTATAATTTGAAAATAGGGCATGCTGTTGCTGCGCTCTGCGCGGAGGTTGAAAAAATCAAAAGACAAAATGATATATAATGCCATTACGGTGCGGAACGCCAACACTGTCATAAAGATGTTGGAACTAGCCGAAGGATTGTGAATAAGGGAGATAAAAATGCCTAAACTGCTCTATCAAGGACATGGAAGTTACAGGCTAACAGCCGATGACGGGCGCATCGTTTATGTTGATCCGTCATCTGGCAAAGGCTACGACTTGCCCGCCGACCTCATACTCGTGACGCATCAGCATAGCGACCACAATAAAATAAGCCTTTGCGCCCAAAAAGACGGTTGTGCAATACTAACGAACAAGGATGCGCTCGCAGGTGGTACGCATAATAGTTTTGACATTGAAGGCATTTTGATACAAGCTGTCGAAGCAAAAAGCTTTCTACACAGCCCGAAGAAGTGCGTGGGATATATTATCTGCATTGATGGAGTGAAAATCTACGCGAGCGGAGACACGTCCAGAACAAAGCAGATGGACACGTTTGCAAAGATGCGCCTCGACTATGCCATCTTCCCTGGAACTGGCTTGCTGAGCATGGGACCGAAAGAAGCAGCCGAGTGCGCAAAGATGATCGGCGCGAAGCACAACATCATCATCCACTTGAAACCAGGCGCTCTATTTGACCAAAAGAAAGCTGAGAAGTGGGAAGCGCCCAATAAGCTCATAATCGAGCCGGGGCAGGAGATTGTTTTGTGATCCTGAAACAAGGTGTTGGATCATGTTCTGCTTCGAAGGATGTGTTTTTGTCATGCAACGAGATAAACTTGTCTATTGACTCGATAGAATCATCAGATGACCTGTATAAATTATGCGCAAACTAAACACCTAAAAAACTACTGTTTGACACAAACATACCTTTAATAAAACACTTTATTCACAGTAAACAAACGGAGATCGACATGGGAATTGATACAGAGAGAATCATTTCTAGACAATTGTCGTCAAATGAAACTATGCTTTGGTGCGGAAAACCAAATTCATCTTTCTGTCGTGGAAAGCTGGATTTGGTCGTTTTTGTGTTTAGTATTATTTGGATCGGTTTTTGCGTGTTCTTTCTTGTTGGTGCGTCAATTCGTTCAGGACTATTGGGAATAGTAACAAGTATTCCATTTTATCTGGTTGGTATTTATACGTTTCGTAAAGGTTTTGCTATCAAATACATTAATAAAAGAGAGATGATCTACGCGATCACAAACGAACGTATATTGATCACAAGAGTGAAAGCCGAAGGTCGGATCAAAAACACGACATCGGCAAAGATACGGATCATTACCGACGATAACATGTTTTGCAACAAAAAGGGGATTGGATCAATTAGGTTTTCTTCTGGCTCCACGGTTCAAGGCAGCAAATACTGGGCTTTTGAAAATATTGATAGTTGTGAAAAAGTCCTTGACATCTATCGTAAGGCAAAGTCGAACGAAACAAACGCTGAAGAGTTTCCTCATTTGATCCCCCAAGTTGATAAACAGCAATCGACAACCCTAGATTTATTTCGTGAGAAACGCCGCGAACAAAAAAGCACAAAGGCTAAGGGGATAACACGTAAAAAGGTCGCTGTGGGTGTCCTAAAGCCTTTATTATTCCTCATCATTTTCGGACTCATTTGTTATGGAGTGTTCTCTATTTCTATTGTCTCAAAGACGCCAGCGACTGTGGAACAGGTGGTGGAAGTATTGACATCATTTGGCTACGCTCCGAAAGATAACACAAAAAACTACATTGCACAAAACCCAAGTGCCGCGGAAAGTCTTCGGCAATGTATCGTCATAGAAAAAGGAGATATTCATTTTGAGTTTTACAGTTTCAACAACGGAAATAGTGCCGTTGACTGTTATGCCTCAGCTCACTCATATATATATCAGACAAGTATGTCTCCATTTACTGAAGGAGATTGGAAATCTGCGAATTACTGCAAATATACACTCAAATCTTCCAGTTCATACTATGTTGCAATGTATGTAGGATCGACGTCTGTATTCGCCTATTCTTATGTGGAAAACGCTAACGCAATAAATGAGATCATGAAAGCTATTGGGTATTAATTTCGCCCAACAAAGATGATACAGGACAAATAGTTGAGTATTTTACTACGTTTTCAGTTCGGTTTGATGGCAATAAGATTTACAGTACGAACTGCCAGCCAGCTCCGAGAATAAGCTGTTGGATAGTATCATGTTGAGGATAGTTTAATGCGCGGAATAGCGCAATATGGGCATTGTGGAGAATTCGTTTCGCGAGTAGACCTCTTGCGGTTTGTCCCTGTATACACGTATCAAGCTATTGGCGAGCGACAAGCTGTCAACAAGATTAACAGTGAGGATCACAAGCGCTATCCCTTTGTCAAGTAGCGTAAGCATTAGTTCAAGAATGCGCATCCGTAGCTCCATATCCGCGCCTCGGAATGGTTGCGCGCAAAACACCACTTTTGGCTTTTGCAAAGCGATACGCGAATAAACCAGATCATATTTCTGGGCTTCGCTCAATGCGTTGATCCGCCCGTCAAAAACGTCAGCCCCAAGTATCTCCTCATATTCACGCCGTATGCCTTCACGCAGCCTACTGTCCAGCCAAATCTCCGGCAGCCGCTTATCCAATAAAAAACAGAGGTTGTCCAAATAACTGAGTTCGCCAAAAAGCATGGTTTTCGAAGGCTGCTCATGGATTACGGCTGTATCTCCGCCCATTTCGAAAGAAACTGGTTTGCCATCAAGCAGCAACTGGCCGCTTTCGGGAACAGCTTTGCCGCTCATGATGGATAAAACTTCGCCATAAACCTGCAGGTCGGCGTTTTGGATCACTACACACTCGCCAGACGAAATTGAAAAGCTCAACTCTTTTACTAAATGACTTGACATGTTATCGACGAAAAACGATGAAGAGTGCTTCTTTTTGGTGGTTTCATACTGGTGCTTTTCCTGCCTAGTCCCTACGACGTATGACCCCGCGTAGGCGTTGAGCGATTCCTGCGTCAAAAACTCGCCCTCAAGCAGCTTGATGATCCTGCCATTGGACATTAGCGCGACTTTGTCGCAGATTTTACGCAGGGCTTCAAAATGGTAATCGATATATAAAAATGAAATTCCTTCTTTGATATAATGCCTGAGCAGCAAATGGATCTTCTTAAGCTCCGATTCGTTGATATCCGCGCCTATATCGCGTAACACTATCAGTCTGCGACCCGACATTACGGATTTGATTACGTCAACCACAATTCTTTCAAAACCTGTCAATTCCTCGATATACGCGTCTGAAGCTATGGAAATGCCGATACCTTCCAAAAACAAAGCAAGCTGCTCCTTGAAAATGCGGGGGCGCATCAGCCATGTTTTGAAGCCAGGCCTCAGAACAAAAATATTATCGGCAACCGTAAGACCATTGACAAGACAGCTTTCACTTTGTATCCGCCCATGTCGGTTGCCGTATTTCTTGGAATCGCGCCATGTGTTGATCTGCTTTTCCATATAGTAGACGTATCCGTCGCGCAATGGAGTGTTGCTCTGCAAAAGCTTCAAAAGCGTCGTGAGCCCGCTACTATTGACTGGCAGGAGTCCGACTATTTCCCCAGCCATTATGCTGAGATTGAAGTCGTGGAGCTGCATGACGCCTTGCTCCAGGCAGCATACGCGCTCCATCCGTAAAACTTCCCGCCTCATTGCAGCATCTCCCAGTTTTCGATCTCTCTGTCGCTACTTATAGCTGGAAGCGAGATTTCCACATCGGTCCCGACGCCTTGTATCGAAAAAACATGGATACCGTATTCATCGCCGAACAATAGGCGTATACGGTTATTAACATTTACAAGCGCGAACCCGCCCTTAGTTTCTTGTTTGGCGTCCGCGATATTAAAGCGGCTTTTGCCAAGCTTTTCGTTAATGCTCACAAGTCTGCTCTCGTCCATTCCGAAGCCATCGTCCGAAATACGTATAAGAAGACGTTTTCCTGTCCTGGCTAGGGAGATCACCAGACGTCCGGGGCCAACCTTAAGCTCGGTGCCATGTATGATGCTGTTTTCCAGAATAGGTTGCATTGTGAGCTTTGGGATACGGAAGCGATAAATGTCATCCCTATCCTCAGGATCACACTGGATCGATAGCTGTAAACGGTTTCCAAAACGGTATTGTTGTATGCTGAAATATGTTTCACAGTTTTGAAGCTCTTCCTCAACCGAAACTAGGTTTTCAACTTTTGTTATTGTGTATCGGAAAAATGTTGCCAGGGACTCTGTCATATCCGCGACGCTGTCAAGCCCCGCCATCATTGCCTCGCTACGTATGCTCTCTAGCGTATTATATAGAAAATGCGGGTTGATCTGGTTTTGGAGCGCCAAATACTGTGCCTGACGTTTATTCATGTCAAACAGTTGTGAAGGGTTTAGAATCTCCCTGAAATGCTCAAACAACCGTTTTTCGGCAGGGGAGAGGGAGATAACCTCAGCTGCTTCAACGGGGGAGAGTGTATACCCATCGATGAACAGCCCGAGTGTTCGTTCTATCCGGATGTATGGCTTGATTACCCAAAACCAGTAAACGACGAAAACAAGCACGATTGCTACAGCAGCATAAGGGTGGGGTAATAAACCGGCAAGTCCCATCAGTACGATGAGCGCCGCCGCACGGTGGGAGATATGTGAGAATATCTTAGATTCTTTCACCTCAATCGCGCCCCTTAGCCGTACAGTTTTCTGTATTGACCTGGATTTAGATTAGTCATTTTCTTGAATGTTCCGGTAAAATGCTTAATGTCGCTATAGCCAACCAAACCGCATATCTCGGAGACTGGCGTGTCGGTGTCCCTAAGCAGTTCCTTTGCCCGATCTATCCTGACGCGTACAAGGTATTTCGAAAAGCCTTCCCCAGTTTCCTTTTTGAATAGTTTACTGAAATAACTCATGCTAAAGCCGGTTGCAGCGCAGATGTCTTCAAGCGTAATTGGCTCGTTAAAATGCTGCGTGATAAACTGTCTGGCGATCCTAATCGGGCGGATCGATGCGCTTTCGAGCCTATTGCGGGCATTGTTTATCTGCTCTGTTATGAAACTTCGCAAATAATCGAGAAGTTTTCCGGCGGATCCGCACAGCTCGCATTGCTCATCAAATTCGTTTATTATAGCCGCATCCTCATCCAGATTGAGATGCATGGCAAACTTTCTTCCAACAGACATAACTAGGCTAAATAGCTCATACCCGCGCAAACCGACGCTTTGGATCTCGTCTATCATCTCCTCAAGCGCTTCGTCGGCTTCTTCATTGCTAAGCATGTCGGCCACGCGTTCCATGGTTTTGATATATTTTTCGGTTAGTTTCTTTGAGTCATGGTGCAGTTCCGATTTGCCAGTTTCAAGCAGTCTCCCGGTTCGTTCAGTAAGCCGTTCCGCGATAGCTATCTGGGCGTCTTGTAATGAAGCGGGTAGGTCTTCCGCGCAATTTGCGGCTTTGCCGATCGCAAGGGAGAATTCGACGCCTCCAAAGTGGTGTGCCTCTAGCTGGTTGAGGCACTCGCGTAATGCACGACGTATTTTGGCTTGTTCATCATTTTTGTAATTTAAAATGCCATACCATGACGAGAGATGCATTTGAAAGATGTTAAGTTGACAAAGCGGCGCTACCGTTGTGTCGAAGATGTCCTCGGTTTTCTTTTTTATAAAACCCGTGGAAGGGTCGTGAAACCTCTTGAAGTCGCAGTCCATTTTGATTATAAATACTTGCAGCATCCCGCCCTCCGCCATGAATCCGTAGTTTTTCTCCAATAGGTCGCGCGAAGGCTCTTGAAGACGGTGCGATAATAGGTCCTCCAGCAAACGGCCTCGCAGCAGTTCGCTGTTTTTGTGGCTGTCTTGCAGCAGACGTTCGGACGTCGACGCTTGTTCAACCCGTTCCCGGCATGTTTTGCCTAGTTTTTTTAGCGTGGCGGTTATTATTTCTTTTTTAATTGGCTTTAGTATATAACCGCCAACGCCGATATTTATGGCTGTTTGTGCATATTCGAACTGCGCGTACCCGCTGATCAGAGCGATTTGCAGGTACGGCAATATGGCCTTGGCCTTCTCGATGAGCTCAAGTCCGTCGCAGCCAGGCATGCGTATGTCCGTTATGAGGATATCTGGCCTGAGACTTTCAACAAGCTCAAGGGCTTCAATCCCGTTCGAGGCCGTTCCGATAACCTCCATGTCAAGAGACTCCCAGTCTACTATCATTCTGATAAGCCTACAAACCCGTTCCTCGTCGTCAGCAACTATAACCTTAAGCATAAAGACGCCATCCTTTCTGTTACTGTTCGCAGGTAGCCGGAAACCTCGGATATGTATCCGCTTTTTGTAAGAATGCAAGAATATTATATAAAAATACATATACAGCAGAATTGTTACAAATTTGTTACGTGAACATAGAGACAGTTCTTTTGTATCGTTGGTAGTTGAAGTTTCAGCCCCTAGCCCTCTTTAGTAAAGAGGGCTAGGGGCCAAACTACAAGTGCTAGCAATATATTTGAATGCTTGCAAAACTTAGAACAATGGGGTGACCGGTAGCCATCGGGCGAGAGCGGTAACGTAGGGGCTAGTTGTATGTATCTTTATTATCAGTGACGGTGGCTGTGTCTATACTCGCGTTAACGTTAGCTCTGGTCTTAACCTTTATTCTTTTTAACCCTTTACCGGCGCGGAGCCTCATATTGAGCAGAACCACGATTATCACAATGGCGCCGATGACGACGCGTTGGAAACCGACCTGGGTGCCTATCATGCTGAGGCCGTTTTGCAGCGTTTGCCACACGCCCGCGCCGGCGAATACACCTAGAAGGCTGCCTGTCCCGCCGAGAGGGGAAATGCCGCCGATTACTCCTGCGGCTACCCCGTACATCTCATACGACAAGCCAGCTTCCATATTGCCCATGCTAGCTTGCGCGACTAGGAAATAGCCGACGATGCAGGCATTGATTGAACTGACGACGTAAACCTTTATGATCGTCGCCTGTGCGTTTACGCCTGATAGCTTCGCGGCGTTGATATTTGATCCTATGGCGTATATTTGCCTACCGGTACGAGTTTTGGAAAGGATAAAGAAGAAGATAGCGAAAATTGCTAAGGCAATCAGGAATGTATTGTATATTCCAAAAGTTTTGCCGTTATAAAAGAAGTTTTGAAACAGCGCAGCCGCTTCCTTACCGATACCATATGAGATGCTATCAGTGCTACGGTTCCTAGTGACCATATAAGCAACACCTCTCGCGATATACATAGTCCCAAGAGTGGCGATATATGAGGGCAAGTTGAATTTGCCTACAAGGATTCCGTTGATTAAGCCGACGGACGCGCAACTCACGAAGGCAACAAGGATTGCCAGTGGGACGGAAGTCAAACTCCAGGTCATGAGAGTAGAGGATATCATGGCGCTCATCCCTACAACGGAACCGATGGATAGGTCAATATTTCCGGTAATCATGACATAGCTTTGGCCTATTCCTATCAGCAGGTAAAAAGAGATCGAACGTAGTAGATTCATTATGTTTTGCGGTTCTAGTATTACCGGGTCTATTGCAGCAAATGCGAATAATACAACTATCCACGCGACAAAAGCTATCAGTGTTGACCCTAGCCCTCGGAATTTTCGAAAACGCCTCGCCAAAGAAATCTCCTCCATTTATATACACCTCCCGTTATTCACCAGCACCGAACATTATTCGACCTGTGCAATTGGCAACCTTCAGGGACAACCCCCCTACCCCCCTTCGTGCGCGAAGGGGGCATATAACTCTCATTTCGTCCTATGAACCTCATTCGCATCGCGTAACACTTTCGCACGTTGCAACTGGGTACAAATCCTGTCCTTTCGTCCAAGAGCCCTCTTCGCGCACGAAGGGGGTGCCGTCCATGCCCCCTTCCTTGGAAGGGGGTGGCGCAAAGCGCCGGGGGTTGTACGGCGGGGGTTGTTCCTAATTGCACAGGTAGACATTTTTTACATAGAGATGGCGCAGGTCTTTTGTATCGTTAGTAGTTGAAGTTTCATCCCCTAGCCCTCTCTAGTAAAGAGGGTGGCCCCGCAGGGCCGGGTGATTTGTTGTCGGAGTTTGTATGGTTAGCATTCTTCCAGCAGTTTTGCCACATGGGTATTATGGGCTATATTCCGCAATCAAAGTTTAGGTTCGGTTACCTATCTTGTTGTGAACAGCACGATCAATTATCTCGCATACGCTCTCAAAGGTTTTAGTTTCTTGTTCTAAGGAAGTTTGTGATCCCCTATAACTGTAGTATGCAAAAATCTAAAAATACCGAAATCATTAACTGCGGCGCAGGCAAATCACCCGGCCTGCGGGCCACCCTCTTTACTAAAGAGGGCAGGGGGCCAAATTTCATGTGCTAGTAATATATTTGAATGCTTGCAAAATTTAGAACTATGGGGTATCCGGTAACCGTCGGCGAGAGCAGTAACGTAGGGTCTAGTTGTCTGTATCTTTATTATCAGTGACGGTGACCGCGTCTATTTTTGGATTAAAAAGAAGGCGCCGGTTTTTGTGACCGGCGCCTTTCTAAGCGGGGATTATTTCGTGAGTACTGAAACGCCTGTGTCTTGAACCACGCCGCCAAGGCTCTGTCCGCCGATTGCGGCGACAGCGGCTTTCACGCCTTCATAGCCCATGACGTCAGGATTCTGAGCCATCGTGCAAAGGAGCCAGCCGTCAGCAATCAGGTTCATGATAGCGTCGGACTTATCGAATCCTACGCCGATGATCGCGTTGTTGCCAGCGCCCTTGATCGCGTTGCCGGTGCCGACTGTCGAACCTTCGTTGGTGCCGAAGATGCCGACTACGCCCTGAGTGATGTAGTTTTCAGCAATGGTCTGGGACTTCGCGGCGTCGCCTTCGCCGTACTGGGTTTCGAGAATGGAGTAGCCGGAGCCGTCAAACGCTTCGCGGAAACCAGCTTCGCGCTGTACAACGGAATCGGTCGAGGCGTTGACGTTGACGATGCCGATCTTTCCGGACGCGACGCCGGCAGCTTCAAGCGCTCCGCGCAGTTGCTCGCCAGCCGTCTTACCAGCGGCTTTGTTGTCTGTGGAGAACGTCGCCTCAGCAGGAACGTTCGCTGGGGAGTCGACATAGATGACTTTGATGCCGGCAGCGATTGCTTCTTGGAGAGCGCCGGAAATCGCGTCAGGTCCGTTGGCCGCTACTACGATGGCTTGGAACCCGCCCGCGACAGCGTTGTTGACCATTTCGATCTGCTGCGCGTCGTCCTTAGTCTGCGGTGCCATGAACTGGACGGTGACGCCAAGCTCAGCGGCGGCCTTCTGGGCGCCTTGCTCATTGAGTGTTACCCAGTGCTGGTCGATAGAGTCCATAGTGATGAGGGCGATCTTGATTGGTCCTACTCCACCTGGCTGCGGGGCAGCGCCGGTTGTGGATTTGAGTATAGATACGCCCGTGTCGGTGACCGCGCCGCCAAGGGACTGTCCGCCGATCGCGGCGACAGCGGCTTTCACGCCTTCATAGCCCATAACGTCGGGATTTTGCGCCATTGTGCAAAGGAGCCAACCGTCGTCGATGAGGTTGAGGATTGCGTCGGATTTGTCGAAGCCAACGCCGACGATCGAGTTGCTGCCGGTAGCTTTTATCGCGTTACCGGTGCCAACTGTTGAACCTTCGTTGGTGCCGAAGATGCCTACCACGCCCTGCGTGATGTAGTTTTCAGCAATGGTCTGGGATTTCGAAGCGTCGCCTTCTCCGTACTGAGTCTCAAGGATGTCAAACCCAGAACCTGCAAACGCTTCGCGGAACCCTTCTTCACGCATAACTACTGAGCCGGTTGAAGCGTTGACGTTGACGATGCCGATCTTGCCTGAAGAGACGCCGGCGCCTTCAAGCGCTCCGCGCAGTTGATCGCCAGCCGTCTTACCGGCGGCTTTGTTGTCGGTGGAAAATGTCGCTTCAGCAGCTACATTCGCCGGGGAGTCGACATAGATTACCTTGACGCCGGCGGCGATTGCTTCCTGGAGTGCGCCGGATATCGCGTCAGGTCCATTGGCGGCGACCACGATAGCCTTAAAACCGCCCGCGACTGCGTTGTTTACCATTTCAATCTGTTGCGCGTCGTCTTTTACGTTCGGCGACATGAACGTGACGGTCACGCCAAGTTCAGAAGCCGCTTTCTGAGCGCCCTCGTTTAGGGTTACCCAGTGCTGGTCGATCGAGTCCATCGTGATGAGCGCGATCTTGTCGGCAGTGGGCGGCGGTGGCGGTGGTACGTCTTCTGTGGAGCCCGAATCAACTGGGGGAGGTTCGGGTGTTTTCTCCGCGCATCCTGCCAGACCAGCAAGCAGGAGGCATGCGATGCACAGGATTGCTAGGATTCGCTTTTTCATTTTTTGTTTCCTCCATTTTATAATATATTGTTCAACGCCCAAGCTTTTTGCCGATTCTTAAAGCAAAAGCGTATAAACCAAAACTTAATCTGTATCTTTGCTATCCTCGATGGCTGCTGCGTCTATATTCGCTTCAACGTTAGCGCTGGTTTTAGTCTTTATCTTTTTCGTCCTTTTCCCAGTACGGAGCACCACGTCGAGCAGAACCGCGAACACCACGATGACGCCGATGACGATGCGCTGGAGCCCTACCTGGGCGCCTATCATGCTAAGGCCGTTCTGCAGCGTCTGCCACACTCCCGCGCCGGCGAGCGTGCCTAGAAGCAGCCCAGTGCCGCCAAGGGGGGACACGCCGCCGATTACCCCTGCGGCCACCCCGTACATCTCGTACGATAAGCCGGCTTCCATGTTGCCCATGGAGGCTTGCGCGACTAAGAAATAGCCAACTACACAGGAATTGATCGCACTGATAAGGTAGACTTTTATGATCGTCGACTGTACGTTCACGCCGGATAGCTTCGCGGCGTCGATATTTGATCCGATGGCGTAAATATGCCGTCCAGTACGGGTTTTGGAAAGAATAAAGAAGAATATGGCAAAAATTGCTATGGCAATTAGAAATGTATTAAATATTCCTAAAGTCTTTCCGTAATACAAGAGTTGTTGAAACCTATCAGCCGCTTCCTTCCCGATACCTGTTGAGATGGCGTCGGTGTTGCGGTTTTTATTGACCATATAAGCGGCGCCTCTTGCGACAAACATCGTACCTAGCGTGGCGATGAACGGTGGGAGTTTGAACCCTCCGACAAGAACGCCGTTGATTACGCCGACTACCAGGCAGCAAAGGAAGGAGATCAGGATTGCCAACGGCGCGGAAGTCCCATTGCACATGAGGGTAGCGGATATCATGGCGCTCATCCCGGCTACTGACCCGATAGACAGGTCGATGTTACCCGTTATCAGCACATAGCTCTGACCTATTCCTACCAGCAGGAAAAAAGACATTGAGCGTAGCAGGTTCATTATATTTTGCGATTTAAGCATTACCCGGTCTTGGTCTATTGCAGCGAATGCGAATAGAATAACTATCCACCCGACAAAAGCCGTCAACGCCGGCCCGAGTCCCCGGATTCTCAGAAAACGTCTTATCGAAGAATTTTCACCCATTTTTAATACCCCCTCTAGTTATACGGCCACGCCGGACATTTTTGATTCAAAACATGTAGCGCAAGTAAGGATGTCGTTTTGGCTCGCGTCTTTTGTAAGCATGTCCCCGGTAATCCTACCGTCGCACATGACAATTATACGGTCGGAGATGCCAAGCACCTCCGGCATTTCAGAAGATACGAACATGACGGCGATCCCATTTTGTTTCAGGCTATTTATTATATTGTATATTTCAACCTTTGCGGCTACGTCGATGCCTCGTGTGGGTTCGTCGAAAATCACTACGCGTGATTCCCTGGCGAGCCATTTGCCGACGACTACCTTTTGCTGGTTGCCGCCTGAGAGCGTACCAGCGTCGAAATCCAGGCCAGACATTTTAATAGAGAGGCTCGATATCGCGTTTTTACAGAGATTTTCTTCTTTTCGGCTGTTGACGATCCCCAACGCCGCGCATACTTTGTCGAGGTTAGGCAGAGCCAAGTTGTGCCTTAGGCTGAGCTTGGTGCATATGCCGTCTTTTTTTCTGTCTTCCGGCGCCAGCACGATACCAGCTTTTATCGCGTCTTGGGGCGAACTGATTTTGATTTCGGCGCCGTCAAGCGTGAATTGGCCGCTTTCCTTCGGATCGATTCCAAATATGGCGCGGGTCATTTCCGTCCTGCCTGCGCCAACGAGGCCCGCTACGCCGACCACTTCCCCTTCGTATAGCGAAAAGCTGACATCCCGGACCATCTTTCCCGCGTTGAGGTTCTTGACGGAAAAGATCTCTTTGCCTTTTTGGCAGGAAACACGCGGGAACTTTTCTTTGAGTTCGCGCCCGATCATATGCTTGATTATCTGGTCAATAGTCGTGTCGGCGTAGTCCATCGAGGCGATATATTGACCGTCGCGCATGATCATCACGCGGTCGGCAATATGCTGCAACTCCTCAAGCCTGTGGGATATGTACACGATTCCGTGACCACTCGCTCTGAGGTCTTTGATAATACGAAACAAGTCGTCGATTTCCTTGCTGGTAAGCGACGATGTGGGTTCATCCATGATAATGATCCGCGCGTCTACAGACAACGCTTTAGCGATTTCGACCATCTGCTGCTTAGAGATGGTGAGGTCTCCAACGACTTGACCTGGATGGATGTCTATTTTCAGTTCGTCGAGGATTTTCTTCGCCTTGGACTCCATTAATGCGTTTGAGAGGACGCCAGCTTTTGTTATTTCCCGACCAAGGAAAATATTTTCCGCCACGGTCAAGTGGCGGCACATATTAAGCTCCTGGTGGATGATAGCAATGCCCAGGGACTGCGCTTGCTTTGGGGTTAGGTTGCCGTATGTGCTGCCAAAAATTTCCAGGTCTCCAGAATCACGTTCGTACACCCCGCTGAGGATTTTCACAAGCGTTGATTTCCCGGCGCCGTTTTCGCCCAATAGCGCCATGACCTCGCCGGACCTTAGCTCAAAGTCTACGTTGTCGAGCGCCTTTACTCCAGGGAAGCTTTTGCTTATGCCCCTCATGGATACGATTACTTCATCCATTCGTTCGCCCCCTCTTGCGCTTATTGCCGGTAGCTCAAATCGGTACCGAGACTATTATAGCGCAATTGTTATCGTTTTTGTTAATAATAGCGTTTTTTTTTTGCGGTGTTAAGGGGGATGGCTATCTATTTTCGGGGGATTTTAGTCATTTTTAATTTCTCTAGCGTCGCCTAGCGGTTGGCGGCCGGAAAACTGGTTCTGGCTCGCCAACCGCTTGTGTCAAAATTTAGAATGCTGTCTTACAAATATTGCCTTATGAATTCTGACTTCTGGCGTCGCGCGTTATGGTGTGGGCATAACCCACATTTGCGTTTACTTTAGCTCAAAATGAACGCCGGCGTTTTCGGAATATATGTGGTCGGATCCCAAATGAAGACTTTTACATAGTAACCGTCGCCCGCGTTAGCCGCGTTGAGAACGATGTTCGACGGGAGTGAGGCGGTAGTAGATACCGGTGCGATGCTGTTGGTCAGCCTTGAGCCGACGTCGATCATTTTTCCGTCTGCGGAGTAAATCGCCGCGAACACGTTCACAGTCCCGGCTTGCATTGTGTTGTTAGTAATGCTCGCAGAAACAGTCACGTTGTTCCCCGATTTTGAAATGGATGGAGCGGCGTTCCAATCCGGCAGTTCCGCAAGCAACTCAAACTGTGACAGCCGCATAGCCGTGTTGCTCGACGAAGCTGTGATCTGTAGGCGGTAATACTTATATTCGCCTTGGTTTTCCGGAGCGATGGCGAACGGTTTTGTTTGCCGTCTCCAGCGGAACGTCTCGCTTGTCTTGGTCGCTGCGTCGGCTGCCGTCGTGACGGCGGAGTTGGCGTATGTCGTAATATTTGGCAGGTTCCTGGAGTCGAGCGTCTTCCAGGTTGTGCCGTCGTTCGAGCCGGAGAGCGTCCATGTCTTCGGATCCGCGCCGTCCGTATTGGACGAAGTGAGCGTGTACATCTCGACCTTGACGGGGACGGCGGATGTGTATGTGATGGTTCCGGTGTTCCCAGTGAACGTAGCCTCTGACGTTACGGAGCTGTTATCACGCAAGTAGGCCGCGTTGGCGGCGGTGATTCCAGTCACGTTGAGCTGCTGAGTAACACTGTTGACCTCCGGCAGCGTCTGGTTCGCGACGGCTGTTGCGCCAACTGGGATAATATCCATAAGTATGCTGGGTATGTGCTCGTAGCCTTCGCCTTCGGTGAGTGACGGCGGTGGTTCCGCAGTCCTTGCCCAGCCGCTTGGCGTGGCGCCCATATCAAACTCGAACACGTTGCCGTCTTGGAACATATCCTGCGTGAAGTAGAGCTTGTCGTACGGCTCGCCGTTGAATTTAATGCCGTTTACATAGCAGTTTTGCGGACCGGCGTTCGGCGCCAGAAATACGAAGTTCCTGCCGTCGTCGAGGTTGAATGTGACCTCCTTGAACCTTGGGGAGCCTACGACAATGTTACCGCTGCCGTTGTCGAGCGGATATAGGCCGATGTAGGCCCAGACCCACCAAGACGCCATGGAGCCGTTGTCTTCCTCACCCATCATGCCGCGCCCTACCTGGATGCTGCCGCCGGCTTGCTGCATGCCCATCCTTGTATACTTGGCGGCATTTTCAGGCTTGTCGGAGAACAGCCACATGGACTGCATGTGTTCGCCTGGTTCGTTGGAAAGCCCCCATTGGCCGATCTTGACTTCGCGTTTTTCATAGGCTTCGTGGATAGCGCCGCCGTAGCCGCCGCCTCTGATCGCCACGCCGTCCCATGAGGAGTTGGAGAATATGTGTTCAAGTTTCGTTCCGAAAGCTTCCTTACCACCGAAGAGGTTGGCGAGGCCGCGTCCGTCCTGCGGGACGGAAACGACGTATTGATACGCATTGTCCTCGCAGAAGCCCCAGCCCCAGTCAAGCGCGTTGAAAGCCGTGCTGGTGCTGCCGTTGCCACCAAGCCACTGGCCGCTGGTGTTCCTGTTCATCAGCCAACCCGGGCTGCTGACGCTGCCTGCATTGGTTGGGTTAAATAGGTTCCTATAGTACTTGGCGCGGTTCTCGAAGTAGAGATATTCGTCGTTGTATGACCGCGCGAGCTCTGTGTTACCTGCCGCGATAGCCTCGTCCCTCAAGCCTTTGGCCATCTTAGCCGTGCCGGCGTCATTGACAAAGCCTTCGATCGCCCATGAAGCGTCGAGCTGACCGCCACCGCCGGCTGCCGGAGCCGCGCCCCAAGGCGTGTATCCATAGAATATGGATGTCTGAATGCCGAAGCGCCCGCCCTGTGTGCCACTCGTCGGCCCGTATGCCGTGGATGACTTGAGCGAAGCGTCGTATCCGACCTTGTAATTATAATTCACGTTGCGCGCGTAAAGCTCGGTGGCAATTACGTCAGAGCTGGTCATGACCATCAGGTTCTGGCCTGCTGGCTTAATCCAGCGCGGTATACCGAAGCTGCCCCTGCTGTCCTGATCGGTGAAGTGGCTGACTATGCCGTCGAAGAGCTTACCGACGTCGGAGGGTCTGAAGAATATCAGAGCCGTCCATTTTGAACGGAACGTATCCCAAAAGCCTTCGTTATACGCCAGATAGCCGTCCCTTATAACGAGGTTCGAGGTTGATCCCCTGTATGGGCTGACATACTGCCATCTGGGGTTGGCGCGCGCTTCCGCGATCGTGCCTGTCTGCGTATTTTCGTGCAGGATCGTTGGGTACATGCAGGTGCGAGCGTATTTCGAGTAAAAGTCCACAAGATCCCAATAGTTTGCGGTGGGGTCGTTTATCGCGGTGGACGCGAACACTTTGTTCCAAATGGTTTTGGATTTCGCCATTACCGCGTCAAACCATTCGTTATCGTCGATTTCCAGTTGCAGGTTTTTCTGAGCCTGGGACGTACTCATAAACGAAGTAGCAACTTTCAGCTCGATTATCGTCTCGCCGTTCGGTCCGGTTGGGTTAGCCGCAAAGTTTGCCACCAAGCCTGAAGTGCTGGTCGTGGCGCTCGACGGCGTAGCGTTGAAGATTCCGTAAATTTGCATATTTTTCAGACCGTAGCTGTTTGTGCCGTCTCTGCCTGTAAATGTGTTTCCAGTCCGTGTTGGCGTAGTGCCGAATCCGCCGATCTGTACACTCCTGTTGGTTGAGCCAGCAGGGAACGTGAAGCGAAACACTGCCGAATGTTCCATAGGAGTAAGTTCAAATGTGACGCCCGGATTGACAGCGTCGTCGTCGTTGAACTTGACGCTGTAGTGGTATGGGTGGGCGATCTCATTGTCCTTGTGGAAACTGCTGGCGCTGGTTCTTTGCGTGGTGCTGGTCGCGTCCGGCCTGAATGTCATGGAGCCTGTCTCGCTGAACCAGCGGCTCGCAATATGGCTGCTCCTTATGTAGTTGATCGAGCGTCCCTGCGAGTTGTACGGGCTTGTTGTGCTTGAGCTAGTAGTACACGGAACCCAGTAGTTAAACGGGTTCGGAGTGCCGACCAGCGGAGAGCAGGCGCCGTTGCCAAAGTCGCCGACGCGTGTTCCGAAACGGACGTCAGCGAAGTCGGCCAGTTCGACGCTGGGTATGAGCGTTGTGTCGTCGCGCCTGAAAATCTTAAGGTCGTCATACGCAGCTCTGACCACGATGTTTCTGGGAGAATCCGGCTTTTCGAAGCCAATGATGATTTCTTCGATCACCTTGCCGGCAGCTACCGCGCCAATATTGCTCTCCACATAGTTCCAACTGTTTACATGGTAGACTCTTGCTCCGCCCTGGCCGATAGGCGTCATGTCGAAACCGAAATAATCCTTGGCGCCAAGGTCCTTAAGGCGTGTGCCATCGGTGAATTTCAAGTCGATCGCCTGGTGGCAAGAGGTGAGCTTAAAGTCATAGCTTGAACTTGAGTTTCCGTCTTGCGGGTTTATAACATAAGAAAGCCTGGTGTCTGGGTAAACTTGGATATTAAGGTCTTTGCGGACTGTTGTGTAGCTTTTCGCGCTGACAGTGCCTGTACCTGTACCGGTCGTAGT
>WRNV01000046.1 GCA_009776445.1 Oscillospiraceae bacterium
ATGAATAACATCATTATCAGTATGAAAATGTAAACGATCGCTGACCCAAGATCTGCGGAGATGTAGATAATCAGCCCGAATATAAATCCAAATACAAGAAGAATCCGCATAAGCGATAAAAAAGAGTCCAATGATTTTCGTTCTTTGGAATCAGCCATCATTTTTGCTATAATAATAACAAATGTAACTTTAACGATCTCTGACGGCTGTACGCCAAAACCAAAGAAGCGGAGCCACGATCTGTTTCCTGTTTCTTCCGCCCCAACTCCCCAAAAATACAGAGTGGATATGAATAAAACGCTGAAAATCAGCAGAATCCATGATTTGTCCGCAATTATGTCAATGTCTATATATGAAAACAAAACAAACAACACAACTCCGAAAACCAAGGCTCCAATTTGGACGTACAACTCGCTATTCCCTCCATCAGAGTTTCTGAGTATACTCGCGATCATAAAAATCCCGAATATCGAACTCGTCAGGCTGAGGATCAGCAAAAGCATATCCGCTTCTCTAAGGAACCTCAATATCGCTTTAACAATATTTCTCATCAATTAACACCCAAAAAAACATCCTCGCAGCATTCTATCATCTTTATACCTGATAGTAAACACAAAACTCAGCTCGCTTTCCATTTGACAATGATATTTTGCGAGTCTATAATACTTTTTGGCTTCCAAATTATATTTAAGGAGAGATGTTTATGCCGACGACAGCCTATAACCCTTTTGAAAACGCGCAGGCGCAATTTGACAACGTAGCGGAATATCTTAAACTTGACGAGGGTATGAGAGAATTATTGCGCCAACCCATGGTTGAGATGCATTTTGCCATTCCGGTAAAAATGGACGACGGTTCTACCAAGGTTTTCAGAGCATTTCGTTTCCGGCACAACGACGCCAGGGGTCCGGCAAAAGGAGGGATCCGTTTTCATCCTCATGAAACTGCCGATACAGTCCGCGCGCTTTCAATGTGGATGACCTGGAAATGCGCCGTAGTGGATATCCCGCTAGGTGGCGGTAAAGGCGGCGTTATATGCGATCCGCACAACCTTTCACGCAGTGAACAGGAAAGGCTTTGCAGGGGGTATGTCCGCCAATTGTACAAACAGATGGGACCCAATTCCGACGTCCCCGCTCCCGACGTAATGACTAATGCCCAGCATATGCTCTGGATGATGGATGAATACGAAACAATCGCAGGAGGCCGCTATCCTGGGATGATCACCGGCAAGCCTGTTGGAATGGGCGGTTCCCTTGGCCGCACAGAGGCTACCGGTTTCGGTGTTATCTTTGTCCTTAAGGATTTGCTGCGTTGCCTTGATATTCCCATTGAATCTACTTCCGCAAGCCTCCAGGGTTTCGGCAATGTGGCGGAATATACCGCGCGTATGTTTACAGAACTTGGAGGTAAAGTTATCGCCGTATCCTGTTGGAATCAATCGGATAAAACCGCTTATACGTTTAAAAAGGCCGACGGTTGCGATATCCCACAACTTGTGGAAATCAAGGATTCTTTTGGGAGCATCGATAAAGAAAAAGCGTTGGCCCTAGGATATGAGGTTCTGCCTGGTGACGCTTGGTTGAGTCAGGATGTAGATATCCTCATACCCGCAGCGCTTGAAAATCAGATTACGCCCGCAGTCTTCCCGAATATTTCAGAAAAGGTAAAGATACTATGTGAAGCAGCTAACGGTCCCACGACTCCAGATTGCGACGAGCTTATTAAAAATAGAGGCATAATGCTTCTGCCGGACTTCCTGACTAACGCGGGAGGCGTAACTTGCAGCTATTTTGAGCAAGTCCAATGTAACATGAATTATTTTTGGGATAAAACCGAAGTGCTTGAAAAGTTGGAATACAGTATGACTAAAGCGTTCCGCGCGGTTTACGAACTGTCGAAAGAAAAAAATCTTTATATGCGCGACGCCGCTTACATCATTGCTATCAACCGGGTTGCGGATGCGGTAAGACTTCGCGGCTGGGCATAAGGCACTATGATAATAATGACACACAGCGAGTCTGAAACTGTAAAAGAAGGGGAAAGACTCGGCCGAACGCTCGCGCCTGGCTCTATAGTCGCTCTGTACGGTGGGCTTGGCGTGGGAAAAACAGCTTTCACGCGCGGTTTGGCAGTTGGGCTTGGGATACAGTTTTGCGTCTCAAGTCCAACATTTACCATCGTGAACGAATATCCTGGAATTATCCCGTTGTTCCACTTTGACATGTATCGTCTTGATAATGAAGCGGAATTGTTTGATATTGGCTGGGACGATTATATTGAACGAGGCGGTGTTTGCGCAATAGAATGGAGCGAAAAAATACCGTGCGCCTTATCTCCGGATACGGTATCTGTTAGAATTGAAAGTCTGGGCGGCGATATGAGGCGCCTTGAAATCTCTTCGGATGGAGGAGCATCGATGTGTTGATCCTCGCCATGGAATCGTCTGCAAAATCGGCATCTATAGCCGTATGTTCCGATAATAATCTCCTGGGCCAATACTATCAAAACAGTGGGCTCACCCACAGCCGTACTCTTCTTTCGATGGCGGAGTCTCTACTGAAAAACCTTGACATTTCGGTCACTGAAATCGGAATGATCGCGGTATCGCGAGGCCCTGGTTCGTTTACCGGCGTCCGCATTGGGGTATCCGCCGCGAAAGGGCTTGCTTGGGGTCTGGGAAAACCTGTCTGTGGCGTGTCTACACTTGAGGCGATGGCATTTCAGGTACCCGAGCAAAACGACCTGCTTTGTCCTGTCATGGACGCTCGGCGTGGTCAGGTCTATAACGCCTTGTTTCAGTGGCAGGGTGAAGAGCTTATCAGGCTTTGCGACGACCGCGCGATTTCGCTTGAAGACCTGTCCTCCGAGCTGCGCGACCAGTACCCCCATGTTTCCTGCGCCACAGGTATGCAGCCTGGATTCCTGCTTATGGGAGACGGCGCGGTTATCAGCTGCGAGTACCTGTCTTCTGCCAACATATCATGCCGGATAGCGCCTGAACTCCTACTTCTGCAAACGGCGTATGGCGTTGCGCTCGCAGCTTGGCGCTCGGAAGCCGTCCTCCCGGCAGCCGAACTTGAACCCAGTTACTTGCGCCCATCTCAGGCTGAACGCGAGCGCAGAATGTGATTATAGCGGGATTATCCTACAAATGATTATCCAACGCAGGCGGAACACACGTTATGTACTGTAATCCGCTATCGCTCCCCATTGCTCATATAGTTTGTCGAGCGACTTATGGGCCTCTCGTTCCTGTTCGTCAATTTCCAATAATTTCGCGTAGTCCGTCGAAAATTCTTCTCTTAACCGCTTGATTTCGTCCAATTCGTTTTCAAGTTTCACTATTTCGCGCTCCAGCCTCTTAAGTTCCTTTTGCGTGTCGGCCGGCTTTTTTTTCCGCGCCGGACGCGGGCGCTCGATCACGTCTTGCCTCGCACCCTCTGCTGGCGCTCTTTCCAGTTTAAAATCTACATATTCATGGTAACTGCCACGAAAGTCGGTAAGCGCGCCGTCTTTGATTTCCCATACACGCGTAGCGAACCTATCTATGAAATATCTATCATGAGCAATGAATATCAGCGTCTCCTCATATCGGCTGACCGCGTCTTCTATCCACTCCCGGGACGATAGGTCGAGGTGATTCGTTGGCTCGTCAAGAATAAGCAGGTTTATTTCCCCGTTCATAAGCATACAAAGCCGCAACCGGCTCTTTTCGCCCCCGGATAAATCTCCTACGAGCTTAAATACATCCTCTCCTGTGAACAAAAAACTTCCAAGCCTGTCGCGAGCCGCTTGCGGGGTTAAGTCCAGTTCATAGATCAACGTATCCAAGATCGTTCGGCGCGGGTGATCAAAGCTGATGATCTGGGGCAAATACGCCTGTTTTACTGACGGTCCGCACCTCGCAAAACCTGTATCCGGCTTCTCTTCACCTGTGATCAGTTTGACGAGTGTAGTCTTCCCCGTCCCATTGTCCCCAATTACCGCTATCCGCTCCCTGCCGTTTATTTCAAGCTCCTCAATATCAAATAGTTTTCGGCCATCGTATGATTTTGACATGTTACTGATTACCAGAACCTCATCTCCACGAAACTCGCGTTCGCTGAATTTTGCTTTTATTGCTTTACTTGTACGCGGCCTTTCAGATTGCGCGGCACGTTCCGCTCTAGTTCGTATGGCGAACGATTTTTTCATCAGGTTCTTATTCCCAGTACCCCACTGTTTAAGCCTGTCCGCTGCTTCATTGAGTCTTTTTGCCTCTGTTTGCTCGCGCTCGTACTTTTCAAGTTGCCTTTCGTAACGTTGTTTCTTTTCTTGTACATAAAAGCTGTAGTTCCCGCTGTAAAACTCAGCTTTCCCGGCATTGATCTCGATAACGCGTTTTATCGTTTTATCAAGGAAATACCTATCGTGCGAGATAATTAAAGCCGTACCCTTAAATTTTGCCAAAAACTCTTCAAGCCAAACTGTCGCGCTCATATCCAGATGGTTTGTAGGTTCGTCGAGCAATAGAGTATCTGTGTTTTCCAGTATCAGCCGAGCCAGGTTGATACGTGTTTTTTCGCCGCCTGACAAAGAGTCGAATAACTGCGTTCTCTGCTGTTCCGGTATCCGCAAACCATTAGCGACGCGGTTGAGCTCAAACTCCATATTATACCCGCCCAGACGCTCAAATTCGTATAGGAGGTTGTCATATGTGTTGAGTATATCTGGAGTCGCGTCGTCTGACATATATCTCTCGATCTCTTCCATCTCTGATTTTATCGATATTATCCGCCGAAAAGCGTCTCGCAGGACATCCTGCGCCGTATAGTTTGGCGGATACACAGGTATTTGTGAAATGAGGCCGATCTTTTTGTAAGAAGGCGTCACAATAACGCCTTCATCAGGCGTTAGCTTACCTGTTATGATCCTGAGTAGCGTCGTCTTCCCAGCTCCGTTTTTGCCAAGCAGCCCGACGTGTTCTCCCTCATATATGTCAAAGGACAAGCCGTCCAGAATATCGTTGCCCTCTTCAAACGCTTTTTTTATGTTTTGAGCGGAAATGTCGATCATGCTGTTTGCATTCCTTTTTGGCAACTGTTCAGTGGGTATCCAAAAAACTCGCAATGGTTACAGGCTCCGAACACAAGTTTAGTCAATTGTACAAGTTCTCACCGCAGTACCAGTGCGTTGCCTGTAACCAGCCTGTGTTTTTGGATGCGCACTGAACAGCTGCCCCTTTTACTTTAGCCGGATGAGGCGCTAGCTCTGGTTCTTTATGCTGTCAATATACTCCTCGTATGTCATGGCGCGGTCGATGATCCCACAGCCCTTAAACTCGATTATACGGTTGGCGACAGTCTGTATGAGCTGATGGTCATGAGTCGTGAATATTACGTTACCCCCGAAATCGGATAGACCGTTGTTCAGCGCCGCGACGCTCTCAAGGTCGAGGTGGTTCGTCGGCTGGTCCAGAAGCATGACGCTCGCACCAGAGAGCATCAGTTTTGACAGCATGCACCTCACCTTTTCCCCGCCTGACAAAACCTTCGCTAGTTTGTACACGTCGTCCCCGGTAAAAAGCATCCGCCCAAGGAAGGTCCTCAGATAACTCTCGCGTTTGTCCTCAGAAAACTGCCTGATCCAGTCGATTAGTTCAAGTTCGCCATCAGCATCAAAGAACTCTGAATTGTCCTTTGGAAAATATGCCTGCGTAGTCGAGACGCCCCATTTCACATCGCCTTCATCCGGTTCAATCTCCCCAGCAAGTATCTGGAGCATCGTCGTTATCGTGTTCTCGTTTTCGCCAATGAACGCGATTTTATCTCCGCGCCCCATAATGAAGCTAATTTTATCAAGAATCTTCACCCCGTCGATCGTCTTGGACACCTCAGTGACGAACAGCCTGTCCTTGCCTGGCTCGCGTTCCATTTTAAATCCAACCCACGGGTATCTGCGCGAGGAGGCTGGCATTTCCTCTATCGCAATTTTATCCAACAGTTTTTTTCGTGAAGTCGCTTGCCTCG
The DNA here is from genome assembly GCA_009776445.1 of Oscillospiraceae bacterium. Lineage (GTDB taxonomy): Bacteria > Bacillota > Clostridia > Oscillospirales > Oscillospiraceae > WRMH01. The sequence goes on from WRNV01000046.1 coordinate 6,012, forward strand.
ATTTTGATTTGTTCGCGGAGAAGCGCCTGATGAATTCCTCCAATTCCCGTATCTTGTCCTCACTTTTTTTATTTTTCTCCTTAGTTAACCTTTGGATAAGTTGGCTGGAATCGTACCAGAAATCATAGTTGCCGACATACATTTTTATCTTTCCGAAATCTATATCGACCATATGCGTACAAACTGTGTTTAGAAAAAACCTATCGTGGGCGACGACAATTACAGTCCCTTCGTAGTCTGATAGGAAATCCTCAAGCCAGACTACAGAACCAACGTCTAGATTATTTGTCGGCTCGTCAAGCAGAATAATATCCGGCGACCCAAACAGCGCTTGCGCGAGCAGCACTTTGACTTTTTGCCGCGGCATCATCTCGCTCATACCGGAATTGTGGAGCGATGTTGGTATACCAAGTCCCTGCAGCAATTGCGACGCGTCAGATTCCGCTTCCCACCCGCCAAGTTGCGCGTATTCTTCTTCAAGTTCTGCCGCTCGGATGCCGTCTTCGTCACTAAATTCCTCTTTGAGATAGAGCGCGTCTTTCTCTCTCCCGCATTCAAAAAGCCTCTGGTTGCCCATAATGACCGTTTCGACGACGGAGTAATCGTCATACATGTTCTGATCCTGCTTAAGAACAGACATGCGTATATTAGGCTTTATTTCAACGCTTCCAGTTGAATGCTGAATTTCGCCCGCAAGGATTTTCAGAAATGACGATTTGCCCGAGCCATTGGCACCAATGACGCCATAGCAATTGCCCGCCGTGAATTGGAGATCAACTCGGGAAAATAACGTCGTATCGCCGAATGACAAGCTGAGATTGTTGACAGATATCATAACAATTCCCCCATTCTGTATATTATTAGCGTATATTTGCATAGTCCATATCATTGCGTGTCATTATACAATAATGATTATATATAATTCAACCACGCAATTGTTTTAATGTCAAATATGTGGTAGAGTGATTATACAAAAGGAGTGTAAAACCATGAATGACGCGATTATTCTACTTGTCGTTATTGTCTTTTTCGTAATTGCCGCCAACTTCTTTATGGTGTTTCGACGTTTGAAAAGAAATCGACACCCAAAAATATCAAAAGCAGCTATGGAAGAAATAGAGGCGGCGCAGTGGCGCGACAAAGAAATAAAACGGAGACTCGACAGAGAGCAGGAAGAAGCAGAGCGATATGTCGAGCTCCGTAACAAAACTTTTGAGCTATATGAGCAGGTCCGGAAGGATGAAGCATCCAATCAGACTCGTGGACAAGAAGATAGCACGCGAGACTAGCGCCTCACTCATCAGGCACTTGCAACAAATGTAATGATCCATCAACGCGGATTGAGCGTTATTTCTATTCTTCCGCCCGTCTCCGCTACGGTTACCGCGTCCCCATCTTTTATCTCGTTTTCAAGCATTTTTTCGGCTACTTTGTCTTCTACCGAGCTTTGGATCACCCGGCGCAATGGGCGCGCTCCATAGACAGGGTCATATCCTTTTTCAGATATCAGGTCAATTGCCGATCCGTCGACAATCAAATTTACGCCAAGCGCTTTCATCCTGGTTTTGACCAAACCAAGCATTTTGGCGCAGATTTCCTTTATCTCATCGCGACTGAGTTTATGAAATACAATCGTTTCGTCTATCCTGTTGAGAAATTCCGGTTTAAATACCTGTTTGATCTCTTCCATGACAGCTTCGCGGATCCGCTCATGCTCCCTTATATCAGCATCAGTATCCGCGCCGGCTCTTTCAAACCCAAGCCGCATCCTTTGCTCAGTTATATTGCGCGCGCCGGCATTTGACGTCATAACGACGACGGTGTTTCTGAAATCTACGCGACGGCCTTGCGAATCTGTCAATATGCCGTCTTCCATGATTTGCAGCATAATGTTGAATACATCCTCGTGCGCCTTTTCTATCTCATCAAATAATAGTACGGAATACGGCTTACGTCGCACCTTTTCCGTCAGGTTGCCGCCCTCTTCGTACCCTATGTACCCAGGCGGAGAACCAATCATCTTTGACGTTGTGTGCTTTTCCATGTATTCTGACATATCTATGCGTATCATCGCGTTCTCGTCACCGAACATAGCGTCGGCCAAAGCCTTACATAACTCTGTTTTGCCCACGCCTGTCGGTCCAAGCAGCAAAAAAGAACCTATCGGGCGTTTGGGATCCTTCAACCCCACCCTACTGCGCCGCAACGCCTTTGCTATAGCTGTGACTGCTTCGTCCTGGCCAACAACGCGTTGGTGCAGTGACTGCTCCAAATGGAGCAAGCGTTCGCCTTCGTCTTGAGTTATACTGGTCACTGGAATGCCCGTCCATCCGGATACCACTTCCGCAATATCCTCAGCGCCTACGCTCCTCAATCCGCTGTTTTTAGTTTTTTCCCACTTTATCCGCGCTGCTTCGATTTCCGCGTTGAGCTCCTTTTCACGATCCCGGATCCCAGCCGCGCGTTCATAATCTTGGCTCAGTACAGCCGCTACCTTGTCCTTCGTCAGAGCTTCTTTCTGCGTTTCGAATTCTTTCAGATCAGGAGGAAGTTCAAGTTTGGCAAGCCTGACGCGCGACGACGCCTCGTCTATAAGGTCGATCGCCTTGTCAGGCAAATATCTATCGTTTATATACCTACTCGACATTTTTACCGCAGCTTCAATAGCTTCGTCCGTTATCTTAAGTTTGTGGTGCGCTTCGTATTTATCACGCAACCCCTTCAGAATCTGCGCGGACTCCTCCTGCGTCGGCTCGCTGACCGTAACAGGCTGGAATCGCCGCTCAAGAGCCGCGTCCTTTTCGACATATTTCTTGTATTCGTTAAGCGTAGTTGCGCCTATGATCTGCATTTCATAGCGGCCAAGCATCGGCTTTATAATGTTTGCCGCGTCGATCGCGCCCTCAGCAGCGCCCGCGCCAATGATCGTATGCAATTCGTCGACGAATAGGATTATATCTCCGGCTTCCTTAACCTCCTCGATCGCCGTTCTTACGCGCTCCTCAAAATCGCCTCTGTACTTTGTCCCTGCGAGCATACCGCTCAGGTCGAGCATAACAATGCGTTTGTTGAGAAGCGTATCCGGTACGTCGCCCGCGACAATGCGTTGCGCTATCCCCTCCGCGATCGCTGTTTTGCCTACGCCCGGCTCGCCTATGAGCACTGGGTTGTTTTTAGTGCGTCTGGACAGGATCTGGATAACGCGCTGTATTTCGTTTTCCCTGCCAATAACCGGGTCGAGCGCTCCGTTTTCGGCAGCTTCGGTCAGATCTCGGCTATACTGGTTGAGCGTCTTGGTTTCGCTTTTTCTGCTTACGGTCGCGGCGGCTTGTGATTTAACCGGCTTATAGACACATCTGATAAACACGTTTATAATGTCTGTGTAGAGTTGATTCAAATCGACGCCTGTCAAGAGTAATAACCTTGCCGCTACGCAGTCGTATTCGCGCAAAATTCCCATCAACAGGTGCTCGGTTCCTATATAGTTATGCCCTAACCTTCCTGCTTCAAGCGCCGCTATCTCGACTATTCGTTTTACGCGCGGCGACAGCCCCTGCAATGGTATATCCGCGCGTTCTCCGTGTTCCACGCGTTCCCCGCGGCCTACATGCTTGATAATCAGGTTAATGATGATCCGGCTTTCCAAGCCTGCCGCGCGCAGCACATTCGCCGCGATCCCCCCTTCTTCACGTGAGAGTCCAAAAAGTATATGCTCGCTACCGACATAGTTATGCCCTAATTCTAACGCCACCACTTGAGCCAGCTCGAATACATTTTTTGAGCGTTCGGTGAATCTATCTTCAAATCTCATATTGGTTTCCTCCTGCTATATTGAAACGGTCCATACGTATCGGTTTACAGTTCCCTATAATTTATTGATGATCATTTGCTTAAGTATGCTCGCCCTTATCGCGTCGCGCCCTTCCGGCCGCGCCGGCTGTAATGCCCTATTTCCAATCGCCGATAGTATCAGCTTTTCTTCCACGCCGTCAATGGCCCCCCCTTGGCGCAAGTTAGCGATGAGCGCCGCCGCAGTTTTTATGTCGACGCTATCACCGATAGCGTTAACTGTGTGCATAACCAGCCGCCGAGGCTCCATGGCTACGCGGGAAATCCTTATAAAACCTCCGCCGCCCCGTCTGCTCTCCACAATATATCCATGTTCCGGTGAAAAACGAGTCGCGATTACATAGTTTATCTGACTTGGTACGCAGTTGAACCTGTTTGCCAGCTCGGCGCGCCGCAACTCAGCTGTCCCGCCCATATCTCCTAACACTTCGTCAATAAATCCCGCTATTACATCGCTAATCCCCATAGTTTACCTCCAATAATAGTGCGTTTGACTTTGACTATCTTTGATTTTCTTCCCATTTTACATGAATCTCACTTTATTATCAATTTCGTGTTTTATCTATTACTGCTCAATACCGTTGCGTTGCCTCCCGTTTCCTTTAGTATTCTTAAAATATCTCCTGTTTTCTTTTAACTGACTAAAAGCCAATACCCAAGCTTGTTACAAAGGAGTAAATCACTAAATACGCACTATAAATAGGAGTTTTTTTGTTTATTTTGACAAAAATAGTCAATCGTTGATTTTTATATTGATTCTTATCTACCACTATAATAAAATGCTCGCATTCTTACTAAAAGGGGATTGAACGCAGGGGCGGATTTGGGGGAATGTAGTATTGTTTAACACTAAGCTAATAGACGAATATCGGAACTATTTGTCTGACGATCGTAAAGCGTCTTTGAACACAATTTCTTCGTACATCTGCGATATTACAAAGTTTTCCGACTATTTATGGTCGGAGGGGAAAACTGATTTTTTTGATGTTATGGAAGACGATGTACTGTTGTTTATATCGCTCCTTGAGAACAAGGGCCGTTCTCCAGCGACTATATCGCGCTGTGTCGCCTCCCTCAAAGCTTTTTTCAGTTATTTAACTGAAAAAGGCGTGGTCGAGTGTAACCCTATATTAGGAATATCGTCGTCGACCGCAGAAAAAAAACCTCCCCGGATACTTAGCGGCAAGGACGTCGTACGCCTACTGGAACAACCAGACGACAAAGACCCAAAAGGTTGCAGGGATAAAGCAATGATTGAAACGCTGTACGCTACTGGGATCCGCGTCAGCGAATTGGTCGCGCTCAATGAGAGCGACGTCAATCTGGCGACGCGTCTTATCACGTGCCGCGCCGGAAGAGAGCGGGTCATCCCTATATGCGCGACAGCTGTCAGGGCTATAGGAAATTTCATATCATCCGCTCGGAAGAATATGGCTGCTCCTGGAGAACTTGCGCTGTTCGTAAACACCTCCGGCAGCAGGATGTCCCGCCAAGGTTTTTGGAAAGTACTGAAATCCTACTCAGAAAAGGCTGGAATATCGAGTGATATCACACCGCAAATACTGCGCCATTCTTTCGCCGCGCATCTGCTCGAAAACGGCGCCGACCTCCGTTCGCTTCAGGAAATGCTTGGACATGCCGATATTTCGTCGACACAAGTATATGCCAAGGCTGTGAAGCGGCATCTCAAAGAAGTTTACCAACGAACGCATCCGAGGGCATAACTTAGATGTTATGAAATTAATAATGCAAACGAGGAATGATAATTATGAGAGATGAGACAAAATGCCTACATTCAGGCTATTCCCCAAAGGACACGGAGCCGGGCGCGTTGCCCATAGTGCAAAGCACAACCTATGTCTATGACTCTACCGAAGAGATGGGGTCTGTGTTTGACGAGCCGACAAAGAGCCTTATCTATTCGCGTTTCGCTAACCCCACTGTAATGGCAGTCGAACGCAAAATCGCCGACCTTGAGGGGGGTATCGGCGCTATGTGTACATCCTCCGGTCAGGCGGCCACACTAATATCATTATTGAACCTATGCAAATCTGGGGACAGCTTTATCAGCACCTCACAAATATATGGCGGTTCAGTAAATCTATTCGCCGTCACCTTAAAGAAGTTGGGTATCGAATGTGTTTTTGTCAGTAGCGACGCGTCCGCAGACGAGATCAACGCCGCTTTCAAGCCAAATACAAAGGCTGTATTCGGAGAAACGGTCGCCAATTCCGCCTTGACTGTGCTTGACATAGAGAAATTCGCGGATATCGCGCACTCGCACCATGTTCCGTTAATAATCGACAACACGTTCCCGACTCCAATCCTATGTAAGCCAATCGAGTTTGGAGCTGATATCATAGTGCATTCCACGTCGAAATATATGGACGGTCATGCCTTGCAAGTTGGCGGGGTCATTGTCGATAGTGGCGGTTTCGACTGGAGCGCCGGCGATTTTCCGGGTATCACTGAACCTGATATGTCATACCGGGGCATCAGATACACGGACGTGTATGGCAAGAGTGCTTATATCGTGAAGGCAAGGATGCAGTTGATGCGTGATTTTGGCGTATATCCATCCGCAAATTCGGCTTTTCTTCTCAATCTCGGACTGGAGACTCTCGCTATTCGAATGGAGCGTTACTGCGACAACGCGATGAAAGTTGCAAAATATCTCATAGGGGCGCCAAAAATAGAACGCGTGATTTATCCTGGCCTTGAAACAGACAAGTACTATCCTCTCGCGCGAAAGTACCTCAAGGGAGCGAGCGGCGTCATCGCGCTGGTGATGAAGGGCGGGAAGGACTCCGCCGTCCGGTTCCTTGATTCGCTGAAGTTGGCTTCAAATGAAACACACGTCGCGGATATTCGCACCTGCGTTTTGCACCCCGCGACCACGACACATCGGCAATTGACCGAGGAGCAGCTGAAAGCAGCCGACCTAGATCCAGGTCTGATCCGCTTGTCTGTCGGCCTTGAGCATGTGGATGATATTATCGAGGATATCGAGCAAGCGCTGGATGCTCTATAATTTTGCAAATACTTTCGACCTCGACTGCGAGTATAACGTTGCTATTTACAGTTGCTTTTCGTTACTTGCGAACAATATATTATTTTTGGGCAATATATTATTTTTGGGCAATATATTACTTTCGGACAATATATTCCTTGACTCGGCTGTATAGCCTTGGGCTTATCACAGCGTCAAGTTCGACGCCGCCTTCAAGGTATCTAGCCGCCGCCACCACGCCTTCTCTATGCAGCGCCTCAACAAGCGCTGCTTTACTATAGGGGATGTGGAGAGCCAATTTAATACTTTTTGCGCAGAGCGCCTCCTCAATTTTTTTTAGAAGCGTATCTATCCCCTGGCCTGTTTTCGCGGAGATTTCGACTATATTCTCGTTGTGCGCATGTATTTCCGACATTGTAAGATCGCATTTATTGAACGCTTCGATCCGTGCCGTGTCTCCCGCGCCAATTTCCGTTATAAGACGGTCTACGACGCGAACCTGTTCCTGCCATTCGGGGCTGGACGCGTCGATGACGTGTATGAGTAAATCCGCGTATTTCAGTTCCTCAAGAGTCGCTTTGAAAGCATCGACGAACTGGCGCGGCAAATTTCTGATAAATCCAACGGTGTCAGACAACAACGCCTCTTGCGTATCGCTTACAGCAAGACGGCGCGTCGTCGTGTCAAGCGTGTCGAAAAGTCTGTTTTCCGCTTGTATACCCGCTCCGGTTAGTGTATTGAGCAACGTTGATTTTCCGGCGTTCGTATACCCCACGAGCGCGACGACAGCGACGTTATTTTTCTCTCGCAGCCGGCGTTGGGTGTCGCGAGTTCTGATAACATCGATTAGTTCTTCTTCCAGTTTGGCTATTTTGCGACGGATATGCCGCCGATCAGTCTCGAGTTGCGTTTCGCCAGGACCGCGAGTACCTATTGGTGCGCTTGTGCCGGTTTGCTTTGTAAGGTGTTTCCACATACCTGTCAAGCGGGGCAGCATGTATTTGTACTGCGCGAGTTCAACCTGTAGTCGGCCCTCCCGCGTTCGCGCGCGCGACGCAAATATGTCAAGGATAAGCGACGGACGGTCGATTACCCTCAATTCCAGATCATCTGTGAGCGCCCTCATTTGCGATGGCGACAATTCATTGTCAAAAACAGCCAGCTTGCATTCGTATTTTTCCGCAAGCGCTTTTAGCTCCTTAACCTTGCCGTCTCCAATAAAAGAGCGCGGCTCAACTTTACGCCTGTTCTGGAGCGCTCTACACAAGCACACTCCCCCAGCCGTTTCAAGGAGCGCTTCAAGTTCATCAAGGCTTTCTTCTGTTGAACGTTCGCGTTGCTCCATGTTGTCGGCTGTAAGGCCGACAATCACCGCTTTTTCCGGCTCGTTAGCCACAAGTGTTTAGCCCACCTCATCTCGCGACTATTATTGAAGGCCGAATTTCCTGTTGAATTTATCGACACGCCCGCTGGTGTCCACTAGTTTTTGCTTACCTGTATAAAAGGGGTGACACTTTGAGCAGATTTCAATCCTGATATCCTTTTTTGTGCTTCCCGTTTCAATAACCTCGCCGCAAGCGCACTTTATTGTGGTTTGCTGATAATTGGGGTGTATCCCTTCTTTCATCATGTTCACCTCTTTCGCCACCAAATAACGTACAAGGCGAATTGTAGCATATGTATTTTTGAATTGCAAGAGTTTTTTCAAGAGTTGCTGTTCAGTTGGCATCCAAAAACACAGGTTGGTTACAGGCAACGCACTGGTACAGTGGTGAAAGCTTGTAATATTGGCCAAAACTTGTGTGCGGAGCCTGTAACCATTGCGAGTTTTTGGATGCCCTCTGAACAGTTACTTTCAAGAAACTACTATTTGGCGGGCTGTAGATATTTCTTTAGTTTTCCCATCATGTCTACCATATCGATGGGTTTGCCTATATGGTCGTTCATGCCGGCTTCTATGCACTTTTTTACATCCTCCCTAAATACATTTGCCGTCATCGCGACTATTGGTATTTCTTTCGCTTTAACAAAATCCAGTGCTCTGATTAGCTGCGTGGCTGTCAAACCATCCATTTCAGGCATTTGCACATCCATGAATATCATGTCATATTTGTCCGGCGAGTCGCCAAAAATCCTGACTGCCTCCGAACCATTGACAGCGTAATCAATTTCCAACTGTGTGGGTTCGAGCAACGATTGTACTATTTCACGGTTTATCTCTACATCTTCAGCAAGCAAAATGTGGCGTCCCCTATACGATTCAATCAGTTCAGTCTTGTGATTGTCAGGTACGGAAATGGCTTTGATGCCAACATGTGTGTTTATGCAGTCAATAATATCCGATGAAAACAAGGGCTTTGGCAAAAATCCATTGATACCTGCCTCTACAGCAGTCTGTTCAATTGTCATCCAATCATATGAGGAAATCATTATGATAACCGGATGTTCCACACCTGCAGCCTTTATCTCTCGGGATAGTTTTATGCCATCCATACCGGGCATCATCCAATCCACGAAACAGATATCGTATTTCCTGCCTTCTTTCAGCATTTTCAACGCCTCGCTCCCGACAGCCGCAGTGTCGCAAGTAATCCCTATCCGCCGCACAATTTCGGAAAAGTATTCCAGCGTATTTTGATCGTCGTCAACAATGAGCACTCTGACGTCTCTCAACATTGTTTGAACCGGCATGGTATTGTCGTGTTGTGATTTTGTGAGTTCAGCGCTAAATAAAAATGTCGACCCTTTGCCAAGATCGGACTTGATTTTTATTTCTCCGTTCATGAGTTCCACAATTTGTTTGCTTATGGCTAGACCAAGTCCCGTGCCGCCAAATTTTCTCGATGTGCTGCTCTCGGCTTGCTCAAAAGAATTAAATAGGCGTTTTTGCTGTTCCTCACTGATTCCGATGCCCGTGTCCGTAACTTCCACTTGGATGATGCACTTGTCTTCTTTTTCCCCAATCAGGCTTAGCTGCAACGCTATCGCTCCCGACTCGGGTGTGAACTTAACGGCGTTTGAAAGAAGGTTCGATATAACCTGGGCTAGCCGCTGGTCGTCGCCTACAAGCCTATGCGGGATATTCTTGTCAAGATTCACAGTAAATTTCTGGCCTTTTTCATTTACTCGGAAGACGATAACGTTGACTACTTTTTGTAGCATCGTTTCAAAGTTGAATTCCACATTCGATAATTCAAATCTATTCGCTTCGATTTTCGAGATATCAAGCACGTCATTGATGACTCCAAGCAAATGGGAAGAGGCTATCTCTATTTTTTCAAAGGCATAGTCCTTTTTCCCAAGATCAGACGTTGTTTTCCCAATTATCGTCATTCCCACAATGGCATTTATTGGCGTTCTGATTTCATGGCTCATGGTGGAAAGGAAGCTGCTTTTCGCCCTGCTGGCTGTTTGGGCTTTTTCCAAAGCAGCCCCGAGTTTTTGCGTCATTTCATTTCGTATTATCGTATTCGCGATAAGTAAGCTGGCGGATCGTAGTACAGATTCCTCCATCTCGCTAAATAGTCTCCCTTGGTGGCAGTCACTGTAACCAACAAATCCCCAAAACTTGTCCTGTAAGAATATCGGCACAATCAGAATTGACAAAACCCCTTGCACAGAAAATCTCTTTTGCTCAATCAGTGTCAAATCGCTTACAAGGCTGTTGATACACTCCCCTTGCGAGAGTCTGACTTCCCATCCCGGCAGTTCTTCTTCAAACGCCAATTTTTTGGAAGACTGATAACCCTGCGGCGACTGGACGCCTTCCGACCACTCGTAGAGCTGGTTGCTATACAGCTTCCCATCATCTTCAATTTGGTTCTTCCATAACCTCATACGGTCAACCCCAATAGCGACCGCCAATATCCCCATGCTGCTCAAGAGCGCGCTCTCAAACTGTCCCTGCTCCGCTTGTAGCAGACATGTAAGCGCGTCGTTGACAGTGCTGAGTAAAACGTCGCGATGTTCAATTTCTTTTAGCATGTTCTCACGCTTGCGCATATCCTGGACAAAACCCGCGATTATGTTGCCGGATTCGTATCTAATGCGAACAAGGGTTATCTCGGATGGCATCATTGTACCGTCAAGCAATTGATGCATCCATTCAAAATGGCAATAGCCGGTTTGAAGCGTTTCAACGATACGCTTTTTCGCCTTATCAATCGATAACTGCCCGTCAGGCTGGTGTTTCGGGGACAATTCAAAAAAACGGGTTATGTATTCCCGCTTGTCATTCAATCCGAATACTCTGATTGCCTCTCTATTGCATTCAATAATTTCGCAATCAATATCAAACATAGCGCATGCTTGAGGCATAGCATCCAATATCAGTCTTGCGCGCTCGCCTACATAAATCTCCCTTTTCCAAACCTCATGTATTTCGCGTGCTAATTCGCGGATCTCGTCGTTTACGCCGTTGCAATAAAGCGTGATCCCCTTAACGCCGCTTTTGTTAATGCTGTCCGTCAAACCTCTAAGCGGAATAAGAATACCACGGCGTATCGTGAAATAGATCGCTAGGATACACGCAATGGCTGTCGGCGTCATTATAACTGCCACAATCATTTTGTCCGCTGCGCTAAGTTCAGCAACCAAAGTAATCGCAAGCATCGCGATAATCAATATTATATTTGTATTACGTACGCGTGTAGAAATCATGTTCCTTTTTTGCGATTTGCTTTTTAAAACTGTTTTCATTACACGCTTTTCCTTCCAAATATATGTATCCGCCGGCGTTCGATAAGATATTAACATATTTCTTCATATAATTCAACATTATATGTGCAATAAAGTTGAATATCGATATTATATGTGTAAAATATCCAACTTGCTACGTTTGGACGATAAGACAAACCCGAACAGTCACCTATGGAGATGACGATGTTCGAGTTGTCATTTGGTGCGCGAGGCGGGACTTGAACCCGCACGCCATCAGACACACGCCCCTCAAACGTGCCTGTCTACCTATTCCAGCACTCGCGCATTTGGTTATAAGCAATGTGATTATAATCTGTAAATACAGGTTTGTCAACCGATTAATTGTATGTTATAATTCACTTCCAATTAATAGTGTGTTATAATCCACTAAGTCTCTGGAGTTACAGTTTACGTCTTGGTTACAGTTACACTGAAATGCAACATGGAATTTATGCTAGTGAGCGATAAATATTGAACGCTAGTATATGAACAGCAACCGGACCGGTTATTATTGAGCTTAATAACAACGGTTGTCCGGCAAAAAATGGGGGATATAGAAAGTGAATGTTTTGCTGACAGGAGGTACTGGGTATATTGGGTCACATATTGCGGTCGAACTTTTGAATTCTGGATATGATGTGACTATCGCGGACGATTTTTCGAATAGTTCCCCTGAAGTCGCAGGGTACATAACGAAAATATCAGGAAAAAGCCCAATAGTGTACGAGCTTGACGCAACTGACAACGCCAGCGTCGACGCAATGTTTCGAGAATGCCTGCCAAACGCAGTTATTCATTTAGCAGGGTTCAAAGCAGTTGGGGAATCGGTTTTTGCCCCGCTGAAATACTACAGGAACAACCTCGACTGTACATTGACGCTGCTTGAGGCCATGGAAAGGCACGGGGTCTGGCGGCTCATCTTCAGTTCGTCCGCCACAGTATATGGAAATCAGGAACGTTTACCGTACACAGAGGATATGCAGACAAGAGAGTGTTCCAATCCATATGGTAGCACAAAACAGATAATCGAACGTATAATAACAGACACTTCCGCGAACGGGTGGCTGTCGTCCGTCATATTGCGTTACTTCAATCCTGTAGGCGCCCACAAAAGCGGCCTAATTGGGGAATCTCCCCGCAATGAGCCGAACAACCTTATGCCGTATATCACGCAAGTCGCCATCGGCAAACTCCCGAAGCTGAAAGTATACGGCAACGATTATCCCACAAGCGATGGAACCGGTATTCGCGACTATATTCATGTTGTAGATCTTGCGAAGGGACACGTAAAAGCGCTTGAATACTCCTTGACGCGAAGCGGCGTTGAAATATTCAATCTTGGGACGGGCCACGGATATAGCGTCCTGGAGCTTATTGATATCTATGAGCGCGTGAACAATATAAAAATCCCATTTGTAATAGCCCCGCGACGTCCCGGCGACCTGCCGGAATCTTATGCAGACGCGACAAAAGCGGAAAAAATGCTTGGATGGAAAACAGAGCTGACAATTGAAGACATGTGCCGCGACTCATACGCCGCCGCGCGTCTCGGGACGTCTTAAGGGCTGCTTGGAAATAAACTCTATTCCCGCGCAGCCCACTTTAGTCTTAATGCCAGGCTGAAAATAACCAGCCTTGAATTTGGATCAGTCTTCCTTCCAGCGTAGATTCTTTATAAGCCTCGAAGCGTGTATAGTGTTTACCGCAATTAACGCTGCGAAGATTATCTTTATGCTAAGGGCGTGTTTGTCAGCAAGCGTGACGAAACTGAAATATACAGCGGAAAAATAGCAAAATACAGCTTTACCCGGCGCGAGCTTGCCATAAACAAATCCTGACGTATAATAAAACCCAAGAGCCGACGCTATTACCGCCAGGCACTGGTAACAATAGCTGAGCAAAACAGGGTTCGCCGCGTTCTGTCTGTAAATTATTATTAACCAATAGCAGACAAACAGCGATGGGACTACGCTTAATGTGAATTTTGTCTTGCGTTGCGGATCTTGGAACATCTCTACAGCGAAAAACGCGACCGAAATCGCTGAAAACGCAGACAATATCAAGAAAACCAACTCTGTAGCAGGTATAGGCCCGGTTACATTCAAATTCATGTAGTACATCACTGTCGCGCCAATCCATATAGCTCCTATTAATGTAAAAACTATCGGGATTGCGACCGGATATGTGCCGAAAGCATTTTCAAAACCATTTTCAGATTTGTGCTTCACAGCGACGCGTATGGAAAATATAAGAATAAATAGTAGAAAAACAATGGAGACTGCTATAAGCGCGTTTGTTATATCGGCGCCGCGCCGAGGTAGCCCGGTTTCTTCATCAAAAGCATTCACGAGTTCCATCAATCTGATGTAAAACCCCGCTGCTCCAGCCACAAATGTAAAAAATGGCATAAAAACGGATGATAGTCGCATAACTCAGTCCAATCCTATATTTTTTATTTCCTGCACATTCTACAACAATCAATCTCGTCAGTCAAGCAAACATATATATAAATCATCCAAACATATATATAAATCATCCAAATCTGAATTAAATCTGAACATATTTATTAAACATCAGAACATAAACGCCAATCCTCCGCCACCTGCTTAACAGTCTTGTCATCTGGCGTCATTGTTGCCTCTTCCGTTATTCTGGAGCAGAATTGCTTCCATGAGCGATATATATATTCTTTCCGCATTTTTGCGAAAACCTTTTTCAAGGGCTAACGCTTGCTTTTCATTGGTGCAATATAACGATAGCGACACAATCTCACCCAATCCGTCTGACAAAGACATCTGCGCAGTGTAGCTTCCGTCAGGATTCGCGGTGTTCATTGTTTTAATCATTTCGTCGCGGCTGATCGAATTTCGGGTAGCGAACGCGTTATTCTCAGCTTTGCGGCGTACTGAAAAAGGTAGGTTGTTTTCAGTTATCTCTCCGTTGCGCTCCCCTTTTGTGGTTAGTGAGTACTTATTATCCCTAAACCGCACATGTTCAGTCTTGACAAGCTCCGAGACACATTCAATGAAGTCGAAATAACTGAACCCGTCGTCGCACATCACCAGCCCGGTCAACGCTTCAAGCGTCACCGGTTTTGGCAAACGCCGCAGGATATACAGTATTAGTATTTTAATTTCTATTTTTTCATGTATAAATCCAAAGTTCCCTTGCATGAATATCGTCTCCTGGCGCCATCTTTGTTTTTGAAAGTATAACATATTGTAGGCTTCGTCCGCAACCTAAAGTCGAGGTTAATATTTACGGTTAATATTCAGAGGTATCCCACAAAAAGTTACTATTCAGACGGCATCCAAAAACACAGATTGGTTACAGGCAACGCACTGGTACACTGGTGAAAACTAGTAATAATGGCCAAAACTTGTGTGCGGAG
>WRNV01000047.1 GCA_009776445.1 Oscillospiraceae bacterium
GNTACGGGCGCGACGTCGACAATCACAAGCAATACGGCGAACATTTTCTCAGCCGCTGTCCCATATTATGACGCGGCGACGTTTAGACTGTCAACACGCCCATTCCAGACAGGCTTTAACGCTAACACTTATATGGGCGTAGGTATTTCTTTCGATCAGATCGATTTCGTCGGCGGACAAATACAAATTGGCACAAGTAACGGCTCTCCGAACGGTACGCCGCTCATGTACCGCAACCGCGTTACCGGTCTTGCCACAGTGAGCAACAGTACAGGTAAAGACATTAACGCGGCAATCAAGCTTGAACTGTACAACGCTAAAGGCGAGCTTGTATGGGCGAAGACCGGTCCGTCGCGTAAAATTGGAGATGGTTGCCTTGCCCCGTGGGAATACAAGGAAGAATTACCGGATATCGTAGTTGGATATAAGATAACGGCTACCCTGATCGACACTGATACAGGTTTGCCGTTCGATCCCGAAGTCTGCCCAAGCTACACTAGATACGCCGCTGCTCCTGAGCCGAACGGCGTTAAGCTGGAGTACGCGGGTTTTGAGCGTACGCTTAAGACGGCTAACGAAAATCCTGGCACAGCGACAGCAACCGTGTCGTCTAAGGATATAGGGCTTGTTGGATCGAATCCTGTTACTATCACCGGCACAGTCTACAATGACACTGCCAGCGTCCTGGACGCGGTTCTCTTAACAGCTCTGTATAACGCGGACGGTAGCCTTGCGGACTATCAATTCAGCGAGCCGGTCTCCGTATTACCGGAAGACAATATTTCATTCACCGACACATACTTCCTGCCCTTGGAGGTTTCCGGACGGTATGTCAGGTCATTCCTGCTCAATCACGACACTCTTGAGGAGATCGCGGATAATAGCGCTTCATTGCCGGCAGGTTCCGGCACTGGTAATCCCTCGGCAGTCGGTGTTGTTGCCGACGGCGGGATAGTCATGCAAAGAAGCGACGCTGCTGGCGTGGCATTGATTAGGAACGATTCGAACACAATTGCCACCCCATTTGTCATTTTTGCTCATTACAATGAGAATGGCGCGCTCGTAAATCTAATATCCTCGGACGCTGTAAGTATAGCGCCTGGCGCTTTCGGTACGATCTCAACACCGAAATATAACTTAGCCGCTGGAACAGCCGGGGGTAAAGTAAAGGCTTTCTTGTGGGATTCCGTGACGTATATACCTTTAACGAGCGCCGCGGATCAAAGGATCAACAGCGCGCCCCCAGCCAACAAGTCAGCCCTTAGCACACTTGTAGTACAGGCGGAAGCGTTGAACTTAAGCGATTACTCATTGGCTACAGGCGAGGCTGTGGCAAAAGCGCTCGCTGCGGCAAAACTCCTGCTTGACGATCCTGACGCCGTTCAAGCGGAAGTCAACGACGCCGAGGCAGCGCTGGCGGCGGCTATTGCCGGCTTGAACGCTTCGCCTAGGACGCTGCTTGGTTATAGCATTAATTCAGCGAAAGAAACGGATTTTAGCAAATATAACCTGCTAAGCGGCGACTACTTGAACACAGCCATTGCAGCGGCTGAGGCCGTTTACAGTGACGCAGATTCTTCTGAAGACGCCTGCAGCACGTCTATCGCTTCACTCAGCGCTGCTATAGCCGCTCTCGTCGCGGCGCCTGGCGGACACATCAAAGTGGGGAACTCCTCACCTTACGGAACGAACCTTCCATATATCGAAGCGGATATATACGGTGGCGGAAACCCGTACAGCGGTACGCTTGTCCAATATCTAAGGCTATTTGACGGCGTCCCGTCTACGTTTATGGATTGCGCGACCGCAACGGAAGGATTCGGCGGCATAAACATGGGCAACGGCAACGCGATAGTGCTCAGCAAGGTCAGGGTGTACCCAAGGCAGGGTACATACTCAAACAGGATCAATACCTGCACGATCAGAGGGTCGAATGGGGTTACCGGCGGCGGAACCGGCGGCGATACTCTCATTTCGTTTACCAATCTTGTCCCATCCAACGACAGCTCTGGGAACTGGTATGAGAGGGAATGCGATGTTACCGACGCGTACCAATATATCTGGTTCCAGTCCGGATCCAACTCTTTTGGCAACGCCGGTGAGATCGAATTCTATACATTCGTCAATGTCGCGGACAAATCACTGCTTAATGACAGAATCGCGTTTGCTGACGGATGGCTACTCGAGCATCCTGGCAACACACCGGCTTTGACCGTGTTGCAAAATGCTTTGAGCGCAGCGAAAATCGTCGCGGCTAACGCGGATGCGACGCAAGTAGAGATCAACGACGCAACCGCATCGCTTAAATCTGCGATTGCTTTATCAGTTACCAGCGCGTGACGTGTTGTTGAGTAATGGCGGTATAAGTCACGCCAATGTGCGCTAATGTGTGAAGTTTATCATAAGCGTGGGAGACATCGTACACGCTTATGATAAACTTATGGAGGTGTTTTTTTGAAGAAGGATTTGAAAAAGATCAAACTGACTGTTATAGCAACGTTATTATCGCTTATAACGCTTTTTTTGTCGGCTTGTTCTCCAGCCAAACAGCGGGCGACGGAAGGTGATAACGGCTCTGTTTCAACGTCGGGCGTTGGTGAAGGCGCCAATACTGGCGATTTAGCGGGAATAGGCGGGGCAGCGAACTCGAACGCTTCAACCCCGGCTTACGTGAGCGGAGCGTTAAATTTGCGGGATTTTAACTTCTATGATAGCAATTCGGATATAATTAATGTAGACGAAGAGGCTGTCATAGGCGGCGTGAAACTTAGCGAGGGGTGGAGTACCGCTAGGGGCTTTAAGACGGGCGACGGATTGCAAAGGTTTTATGAGCTGTATGGCGGACTAACCAGCACTATCACTGTTGTCGGTAATGACTCTGAGATTTCTTATTACCCCAGAGTGGATATCACGGGTACTATAACCGAAATCTCAAGGGAGAATAGCAGGAACGTGAGTTTCATGTTCATTTTTGAAGGCTATACGCTCACGTTTGATTATTCAACTGCGAACGGTAGCTTTGAGGTTACCTCCCGGAGCGTGTTGGACAACAGCAGATTCCAGGCCATAGACTTCCTGCTTGCCGCTGCCCAGTACACTATGTTTGGGTCTTATACGGATCTTTGGCCGGATATTGACAATTTGCCATGGGCGGAAGACAGTATTAACGCCTTTATTTATCTCAACCTGCGAAATGATTTGTTGAATCAGAACGAAAGGGTTTACATGTATGAAAAGGCGGAGGTCTTTGGAGATGAGTACGGGATACCCCTCGAATCCGGCGATTTTCTCAAATACTATGAAGCTTTAGACAGCAGTGGCAAAGAGATGTTTGACACGGTAGGGAAAAAGATATGGTCTTGGGTTCAGGCTAACGTTGAGTCAGAAATGGAAATCCTGTATGAACAATATGATCAGTATAGTGAGGATTACATTGATTGGCTAAATGAATGAAACATGGGAATACCATTGCAGGTTGTTTATCGGTAATCGATTTAGCACTCGTTAGTAAGCGACGCCCCATACAATAGACGTGTCTGACGGCGCGCCGCATATGGGGCAAGCGTCGCCAATGCGCTCTTGCTCGAACGGTATGCACCGGGAGGTAACCCCGGCTTCCTCTTTCATTCTAACTTCGCACTCGTGTTTTCCACACCACATTGTCTTCACAAACCCGCCGTGCTGCGATAAAATATTTTTCGCTTCTTCAAATGTCACGGCGGAGCGAGTGTTATGCGTGAGATTTTCTTTCGCCCGGTTATAAAGGCTCTTTTGGATATCCCCCAGCAACTCTGGTACTCGCGATTCAAGCTTATCAAGCGTGATGGGTTGTCTTTCCCCATTGTCGCGCCTTGCCGCTACGCACTGATCGTTTTCGATATCCTTTGGTCCAATCTCAATACGCAACGGTATGCCTTTCATTTCATATTCAGCAAATTTCCATCCTGGTCTTTGGTCGGAGAAGTCAGCCTTTGCGCGTATTCCGGTTGCTTTCAGGCGCGATACAAGCTCCGCGGCTTTTTCATTTATCCCGGGTTTATGGGTAGCTATGGGAATCACCATCACCTGAGTAGGAGCAATGCGCGGGGGGAGGCTCAAACCATTGTTGTCGCCGTGCGTCATTATTATTCCGCCTATTATACGCGTCGATAGTCCCCACGATGTTTGATGTGGGTAGCAGAGCTTGTTTTCTTGATCGGAAAACTGTATATCGAACGCCCGGGCGAAACCGTCGCCGAAGTAATGCGATGTTCCGCTCTGCAGAGCTTTTTTGTCGTGCATCATGCACTCGACCGTGTAAGTCGCCAGCGCTCCGGCGAATTTTTCTTTATCCGTCTTTATCCCTTTTACGACTGGCATTGCAAGGTAGTCCTCGCATAAATCCGCATACACGTTGAGCATTTGCTGCGTTTCCAGCTCTGCTTCCTCGGCTGTCGCGTGTAGGGTATGCCCCTCCTGCCACAAGAATTCCCTGCCGCGTAGAAATGGGCGGGTTGATTTTTCCCACCTCAACACGCTGCACCATTGATTATATAACATCGGCAAATCGCGCCATGAGCGCACGACATGTGCCCAGTGGTCGCAAAACAGCGTTTCGGACGTAGGCCGGACGCAGAGCCTTTCAGCCAGCTCTTCAGCCCCGCCATGAGTGACCCAGGCAACTTCAGGAGCGAAGCCTGCGACATGGTCTTTTTCTTTTTGTAGAAGGCTTTCCGGAATGAGCAGCGGCATCGAGACATTTTCGTGGCCTAATTCTTTAAATCTAGTGTCGAGGACTGCCTGGATATTTTCCCAGAGCGCGCACGCATACGGTCTCAGAATGAAAAAACCTTTTACGCCCGAGTAATCTATTAGCCCGGCTTTTGTTACGATGTCAGTGAACCATTGACCGAAGTCTTCGTCCATATCCGTGATCTGTTCTACGTTTCTTTCGTTAACCATGTCGATCCAGCCTTCCTTTGTTAACCTGATTTAGCATAGTATACACAAAAGGACGTTATTTGACAATAGGAACACAGGTTCCTTGTGTTCCAAAAATATGATGGACATTCATCAAAAAAACTGTTATCATCAAACAAGCAGTAGGCAGAGCACAGCCTGTCTGTAACGACTGGATGGTGGATGGAATATGCAGCAAATCATTTCGACGCTGCGGGGATACCTTGAGCAAGTGCAGGACAAAACAACACCGGCGGTGATTTTCCCTATCGTCGCTATACTTTATATAATACTTTTTTTCCGTTACTACAGAAAAATATCCATGCCGCTAGCAGGGACATCCGAGTGGATCGATCAACGGATGGACAATACCAAGCTGACATTAATCACGACCCGTTACCCGATGAAAAAAGAAGACGTCGCGCCAATTATAGTAATAACAGCAGCTTTTTCGTTCCTTGCCTTTTTTAGGCTTGGAAATACGACCGCACCGCAGAGCTTTTTCCGATTTTCCGCAGATACGCCAACGATTGTTATCGAGCTTAGTGATCCGCAGGAAATAAAAACAATAATGTTCTATTCAGGCTTGGGGTCAGGACACTACAAACTTGAGTTTTCAGAGGATGGCGTTACCTGGAGAGAACAAAAAAACCCGCTGACGCAAAACCCAGACGACACGCCGACCCATGCCATGGATCAGTCCAATTCGCATCTTTTCAAGTGGCGATACGCAGTTTTGAACGATGATAACCCTGTCGTAAATTATATCCGGCTGACAGCTTCGCACGTGGATATGGAATTGGGTGAGCTGGCTCTTTATGGTTTTAACGGCGCTCTTATCCAACATTATCAAATTATATGTCCGGACGCGCCGCAACTGTTTGACGAGCAGGGACTGATACCCGAAAGGCCGACGTACATGAACAGTATGTATTTCGACGAAATATTTCATGGCAGGGCTGGATTTGAATACCTGCGCAACGTATACCCTTATGAGACGACCCATCCGCCACTGGGCAAAGGGATAATATCAGCTTCTATTTTTTTGTTCGGTATGACTCCGTTCGGATGGCGGTTCATCGGAGCGGCGTTTGGCACCGTGATGCTGACCGTGTTATACATTTTAATTAAGAACATGTTTGGCAAAACGAGCGTCGCTGTTTGCGGGACACTACT
This sequence comes from Oscillospiraceae bacterium, assembly GCA_009776445.1. GTDB lineage: Bacteria > Bacillota > Clostridia > Oscillospirales > Oscillospiraceae > WRMH01. Next base: position 6,115 of record WRNV01000047.1, read on the forward strand.
TCTTGGCTTCGATTGCATGAGGTTCACGCAGACTCGCATAGCGACAATTGACACATATGGAGTATTTTTTATACTTTTGGCATATTTCTTCATGTACCGGCATATAACGTCGGATGCAGGCGCTCCGTTTCGGAAAAGCATTTTGCCCCTTGCCCTGTCAGGGTTGGCGTTTGGCGTCGGTTGCGCGTCGAAATGGATCGTTATCTACTCTGGGCTGGGGCTTGCGGTGTTATACGTGATCCGAATTTTTGCTGTGTTCAAGCGATATAAGGAAGTAGAAAGAGAAGATTTTGGAGGATATCTTGCCCGAGCGCTGTCTTTTGCGGCGCTGTTTTTCATCATTATCCCAGCCGTTATTTATTGTTTGAGTTATATACCGTATGGGGTTGCCAGCGGAATGACTGTGAAAGGCGGAATGCTTTGGGACGTCAAGTATTATGACATCATCTGGAAAAACCAGGTATCCATGCTCAACTATCATGGCTTGCTGACCTCGCAACATCCTTACTCCTCAATGTGGTGGCAGTGGATACTCGACGCCCGCCCAATTTTATACGTCAACTACTACGCCGGCGACCTGCGATCATGTTTTGGGGCTTTCGGGAACCCTATCGTGTGGTGGGGCGGATTCATAGCGATGATAGTCATGGCGGGTCGCGTAGCAAAGCGTCATGACGGGAAAGCTTTGTTCATCCTCATAGGATATTTGTCGCAGCTTCTACCGTGGCTCGCGATTTCGCGTACTGTATTTATTTATCATTATTTCGCCAGCACACTGTTTCTTGTGCTGGCGATTTCCCATATGTATAATTCGATCATAGAACGTGGCAGAGGAAGATGGAAACAGGCGGTTTATGGATACACATCGGCGGCGGGCGTCGCGTTTGCAACGCTATATCCCGCACTTTCAGGCATATACGTACCGCGATGGTATTTTACGAATATCGCGCGATGGATTCCGGCTGCGTGGCCATTTTGAGAATATAAAAATATATACTAGTGTTTAGTGTTTAGTGTTCAGTATTATTTGCAACTGAACAGTAACTATTGTTAAAGGATGTGTTTTTTATGATAGCGTTGGCTTGTGATCATGGCGGTTTCGAGCTTATGTTAGAGATCAAGGCTCATCTGGACGCCGAAGGTTTCGAATACATGGATTTTGGGACATTATCCACAGAGAGTTGCGACTATCCTGATTATGCGGTTCGCGCCGCGCGCGCTGTAGCTCGCAGGGAGTGCGACCGAGGAATACTCGTTTGCGGAACGGGCGTCGGGATGTCGATAGCGGCGAATAAAGTTCCGGGCATACGCGCGGCTCTATGCGCCGATTGCTTCACGGCTGAGATGACGCGTCGCCACAACGACGCCAACATTTTAGCTCTAGGCGGGAGGGTGATAGGTTCTGGACTCGCGCTTAAGATCGTCGACGTTTTCCTCAGCACCGGATTCGAAGCCGGATCAAGGCACAGCCGCCGCGTCGGGATGCTAAGCGAGTTGGACGAAACGAGGGACTGACGAATGGGGAGATATGTGCCAAAAACTTATAAAAACCGCCGCTTGCTGAGGATCATCCTTGGGACCGCGATATTCCTCACGCTAGCGGCAGTGGTAATATTTCTGCTACTGTTTTTCGTCTTGGAGAATTACTTCATTGATGGAAGGCTAGAAATCCCCTGGCTTGTCGAATAGCTATACTCGCAAGCGATAGAGAATACTCGCTGGATTACTCTGACGCCTTGCTGGTTGAGGCGCTTGAAAAAACGCTTAAATCGATCAGAGTTTCATTTCTACCCTCGGCATGGAAGTCCCGGCCGTATATTATCGACGCCCACCTGATGAGCGTGTCTAGCACTTCGGTGCTTACTCCAGCCACCCTTCCGGCGCAGCTTATCGGGACGCACCCGGTGAGGATATCTTCAAAGACGTATCTCGTGTCGATATCTGTCGGGGCAAGGATTGTTTTGTATGCGTCGGTATTTTGTATCTGCTCATGGAGCGACGCGCCGCGCGATCCGTACGCTTCTGCCAGCCACTGTCTCGCGGTTGGCACAGCGACTCCATACGCGTTGGCGACAGTTACGCGCTCCAGGTCCATCTTTTCAAGTATCCCGGCTACAAGAGGGGAAATCCCGTCTATATAAAACCTGAAATCTTCTTTTGCTTCCACGCGGGTAATGTTCATCAGTATTGGCATCGGGTGGAATATCATTCCAATATTAGAAAATCCTGTGTGCAGGACGCTTTCAGCGAGGCTGTACATATCAAAAATCTCGCGCATAATTTCCAGTAGACGTGCCCCATACGCCTTATCGTGCGCCGCGAGTCGTATGCTGTCTTTTATCTTGTATATTTGCGGTTTGCGCAATTCTGGGCATCGGCACGTGAATGTGAACGTATCTGTTTCACCGAGCATTATGTCAGCCCTACACCCACATTCCATTAAAACTTTGGAATACGCAAGCGTCCCAAACGTACGTCCGGGGTTAAGGACCACGGCTTGACCGTCAACAAGATGCGGCGCCATAGCCCTGGCGACGATTGGATGATACTGGGCGGGGGTCGTCACCATGATAAGGTACGCACCTTCGACAACTTTTGCCATATCTGAGCTAATGAGATTGACATCCGTTTCCGCCTCGACAGCGCCGCTTATTACAAAGTGATTGTCCGGAAACATATCGACGCGCTCGGCTTCCCTCGCGTATAGCGCGACATTGTACCCTAGATAAGAGAAATACGCGGCCATCGACTGGCCTCCGTTTCCGGAGCTTATTACCGCGATTTTTTTATTCATATGCGACCGTTCCTTTCGCTTATAGTTATGCTCGCCCCGAACGATTCAAGCTTTAAGCCGTTTGTCGGCGAGACGTTTCCCAGTCAGCAACTCAAGCCTTTCGCGTTCGTTGAGCGCGCGTCCGCTTTTACCGTCCCACGCGAGGTTTTTTCCGTCTTTTACCCTAGTCTGGAGTGTGCCATGAAATTCGCCGCCCTTGACTATGTGGGGCGCGTCGAGTATCCCGCGCTTTATACAGTTGGATAAAACTGCAGGATCCGTGAGCGGGTCATTGCTTACACCGGAATACTCATCCCTGATAAAGTCCAGCAAATAGCCGGCTTCGGACAGAAGTTCATCGCGGCGTTGTTTTACGCGCGGGTCGTACAGCGCGTCTGCGTTGCCGTATAACGTGGAGCGCACCACTCCGCGCACAATCTTGCAGCTTTCAATTACAATCTCCGGGGTCGCGGCGCGTAGCGCCTCGCTGAAACCGACTACATGGATTATATGCGGGCATACGTACATCTGTAACGCAGTCGTCGCGGCAAGCTGCCCTTTGGCGACTGCGTCGTCTCCGCTTAAAAATGGTAGTCCGGCGCGGGTCTGCCTGTAAACGCGGAAATCCCGATCCGCCAGAGATTCCGTCATCTCAATTTGCGCCAGTACTTTGGCTAGATCCATCGAAAAACTCAAGGAATTTGGTATATTGAACATATACTGCGATATATAGTCGCGTACNCCCAGCTTTTTAGCGTTGTACGCGCTNATGTAGGANGCGGCGACCGATATNGTGTCGTGCGCGTCGCGCAAGCCCCAATGATGAGGCTCGTTGAGTTCGACAGGTATCCCGAGTTTGCCGTGAAATGCCATAAGTTGCTGCGCTTCCTCCATAGACGTTTGAAGAGGCCGATCACCTCTGCCGTCAATTTCGTTGTACCAGCACAGAGGGACGGCGCACCAGGCGTTAGCTATCGTTTCATTCAAGACCTCCGCCAGACGCAGCACGTCAGCGGTGCCGCTGTAGCAGCGCATCAACGGGAAATTGCCACACTGAGAGGCTTCCTTCAACCTAGCGAAACCTTCGGCGTCATATACCGGGACGCCGCCCGCGCCATCCATCTCAGGTTTGCGGTTTTCTGGATGGAAGAAATACTGTTGCGTGTTCTGGTCGATTCCAAGAGAGATGACGTCCAGCACTCGAGATTGAGCTATTTCTGCGACGCCTTCAAGCGTTTCGTCGTACGACGGCAGGCCAAAATGATGCCGGAGCAACGGGTATGGGCTTTTCTGTGCCAGTCGCCCTGTTAGGTCGGCGGCGAAAAGCTCCGCGCCTCCTTTTTCCGGAAATTGCCCTGTCCGAAGAAATGTTATGCTGTCGTCGATATCATCGGTTCCATCAAAAATCACGTCGAAAAACCCCAACTCACGCACTGCGGCAGCGACTGGGGCGGTACCGCCAAAGATCCAAACAGGTTTATGCGTCAACTTCGCACTCTTTTCAATAAGCTCGCGTACTATAATCACGCCGTTTTCAGGCGTTAACCTATAGCCAAGCGTTATCATGTCCGGCTTATGCTTTTCGACGCTTTCGACTACCGCGTCCACGCTGACTGCCGGGCCGAGAAACAACGTCTCGTAGCCTTCGTCTTCCGCAAGGCTGAGAAAATGCGCCGCCCCAGCTACGTGTACGCAGTTGCCAAGCGATGCGCCTATTATCATTTTTTTTGCCATGGAAACTCAACTCCTCCCACTAAAGCAAAACTAACACGCCCGATTGGCTCCGTGGTGTCGGGCGCGCTAATGTCATTGTTCTACCCGAAAGTTATCTACTCACAGCACTCAACATGTTTTTGTTATCTCGTGGAATACACAAAGTTTACGGTTCTACAGGTGGTGAAACTGGGATTGCCTCATACTCCATTATGAAGTGATCCATGGAAAAAGCTTCTATTGTCGCGTCGAAATAACGGCTGAAATACAAGCCTCCACTCGCGGTTTTTATACCTCCTTCGTAATCGTTCCCACTGTCCCAGGTAGTGTCGATGATGATCCATCGCCCGTCAACATAAGCTTCATTCCAAAAATGGGTTGCTTTTTTCACAGATAGTTGGCTTTCTGTCCATTCGCCCATTTTAGCGGCGTTGCGCCCGTGACCACCCACAATTTTCGCTGGGATCCCAGCAGCGCGTAGGAGCGCCGCCGTCAAGTTTGAATAACCTACGCATGACGCTAGCCGAGTCGATAGCGCGCTCACGGCGTCTCCCTCCAGTTTCTTTTCGTATGACGCCGCGTCCCACACGTACCATACATTGGCGGACACCCAGTCATGGATAGCAAGCGCTTTGTTGTAATCGTCAGAAATTCCTTCTGTTATTTCTTTAGCCTGCTTAACGATATTCGCATTGGCGCACTGAATAGAGCTTGTCTGCTTGAGATAGTATTCCATCGCGTCGTCGTCGCTACGCCCCAGTTTGTAGACTTCCTTATTATACCTATAAATGGAGGGGAGGGCGAATGAGCCGTCACCATTTTCCCAGCTAAAACCTAATTCGTCTCCAAAAATGTACGAACTATAGTAATTGTTGCCGATATAAAAATACAGCTCTACATAGTAGTAACCGTCATTGAGGCGCTTTAGCGGCAAAACCGCGTTTCCACTTTTATCCTTCTTGATCGTCTGCTTTATCTGGACGCTCCCGTCATCGCGAATAATATTGATCCGAACCGAGTTAAAGGCTGCGCTATCTGGAAGATTTATGACAGTTAGTTTGTTTTTGCTTAACGCGAATTCGATGCCTTCTTTCTTATTGCGCGTAAGCGCAAACGTATCGGCGCCGACCGCCGCTCCGCCCACTGTAGGCAGAAATGTTAGTGTAAGCAGCAGTGCAAATATTGACCCGATAAAGCGCCTTTTCATCGTCGAACCTCCTCATCCACAAAACAACGACGCAATAGTGTGCATTACTCATCAAACATTCTCGGCTATGGCTCAATACGGGTGATAGTATGAGAAAACGGCGAATTGGCGCGCCGCCTGAAGGCGGCTTACTTATTGGGCACTGGGAGATCAATATACGCATTGTTTCTACCCTACAATGGAGCGGGCGACGAGGCTCGAACTCGCTACCTCCACCTTGGCAAGGTGGCGCTCTACCGGATGAGCTACGCCCGCAACTGATAAAAATTATAGCACATATTGTTGAGGTGTCAATAGTTGAATAATACTTTTAATTGGTTGCGAAACTGGAAATGATAGCTGCGGGGTTTAACGCTTTAAAGAGCAATTGTGCCAAAATGGCACAATACAAAATGCGACGGTTGTATCAATATAGTTTCTGTTGTATAATGAATAATGCTCATGTCGGGAGATTATTATGAAACAGCTTACGCCGCGAATAATTGCTGAAGTAACCGAAGGGGAATATATAGGCGATTTAAGCGCGCAAAACATCCGCGTTATGGGCGTTGCGCGCGATAACCGCGATGTAACGCCTTGCAACCTTTTTATTTGCATACGCGGAAAGAACGTTGACGGGCACTCATTTGCGAACAGCGCCTTTAGCTCGGGCGCTGCATGCTGCCTGGCGGAGCAGCTGATTCCTGGCGCGAATGGGCCGTATATAATCGTAAAATCGACCCTTCAAGCGGCGAAGGCGCTAGGCGCCTATTATAGAAGCCTTTTTGACATCCCCATTATTGGCGTGACGGGGAGCGTCGGCAAAACATGCGCAAAGGAGCTAATAGCGGCGGCTCTCGGCTCAAAACTCAATGTGCTTAAAACGCAAGGGAACCTCAATAATGAGCTTGGCGTCCCGCTTACTTTGTTATCGCTGACTGAGCGGCATGAAGCGGCGGTAGTCGAAATGGGGATAAACGATTTTGGCGAGATGAGCCGACTTGCGGAAATGGTACGGCCCGATATATTTGTAGTGACGAAAATCGGTTACTCACACTTAGAAAAACTCGGGGATCTTGACGGCGTCCTGCGGGCTAAAGGCGAAGCCTTTAGCTACATAAAAACGGACGGTGTTGCAATCCTGAACGGAGACGACGAACTGCTATGGGGATGCGATCCTGGGGTGCGGAAAATGACGTTTGGTCTAGGGGTGCGGAACGATTTTCGCGTGGAAAAGATTCACGCTGAAGGCACAAGCGCCGTGTTGTGCGACATCGCGAGCGCTTATGGGCGCTTTACGGCAAGAATACCCGCTTACGGCGTCCATTTGGCGCGGATGTCGGCGGCTGCGGCGGCTGTTGGATATCTTCTCGGAGTACGGAGCGACGACATCAGCAAAGGGCTTTTATCGTACGCGCCGGTAGGCGGCAGGGCAAATGTGGCCGATACAGGGTTCATAACCCTAATTGACGACTGCTATAACGCCAATCCAGACTCCGTCGAGAGCGCGCTGACATCACTTGCAGCACTGCCAAACAGAAAAGTCGCGATTTTGGGGGATATGTTCGAACTTGGCGCACACTCGGACAAATTGCACCAAAATGTCGGGATTTTCGCCGCGAGAACCGGTATTGACAGCCTTATCTGCTGCGGAGACAAAGCAAAGTCCATATTCGAAGGCTACGGATCAGCAAACGGGAAAGCGGCGCGATATTTCCGCGATAAAGCGGAACTCATCGTCGCTTTACCGAACCTTATAGAAAAAAGCGACGCTGTGCTTGTCAAGGCGTCGCGTGGAATGAAGTTTGAAGAAATAACAGGTTTTCTGGCTACTTCTACTGGACCCCAGCCCGCTTAGAAACCGTCGGATAATAACGCTATACAAGACACAATGATCTGAATTGCCGCGAATCTATATACTACCTGAGGATCTGACCAACCAAGCGTTTTACGCGCATAGTCGTGGATCGGCGCGCGTATGTTTTTCATTATATGAACTTTAAAAAACCTTATCAAGAATATTTTAAACAGACCAATGCCGCCGTCGACCCATAGCATNAACGCCACTAACAGATACATAAAAGGATTATATGTTTTGAGCGCCATAACCCCGATNAAAAACCCGATCGCCCTAGACCCCGCGTCGCCCATCAACAGTTTGCTTGGCGAAATGTTGAACCACAAGTACCCCGATATACAAGCTATCAAAATGAGAATTGAGCCGGAATGGTAGCCATTATCGCCCATTTGCATGAAATATAGGCTGGCAAGCGTTATTATGCTCAATACGCCGCATAAGCCGTCAACCCCGTCCACGCAATTTGTCACATTGATTGAAACCCACAGCAATATGATGCCCATGATAATAAAAACGATTTTTGGCAGAAAAACGAAACCGCCAAAAAACTGAAACCCAATGGACTCGGGGTTGAGCCAGACAAAAGCGATCATCGTCGCGGCGGCGATTATCAGGTCTATAAGCCCTTTCTTGTAATCGCTCCAAGGAATTGCCGCCTTGTCGTCAAGAAAACCGCTTATCATAGCAACTATTGCTAACCCGCAATAAATCAGGCCTTCCAAGTCTACTGGCATGATAATCAGTCTCATGACGGCAAAGCACGGGATAATAATTACGCCTGCTCCGTTTGGTTTACCTTTTGCATACTCCCCACCAACCGCATAAGCCTTTCCCCGGTCGCTCGGGAGCCTTTTCGAAAAATACTTTATTAGCAGCATCGTAACCACAAATGTTGCCAAAATGCCGGATAACAGAATGAACTTATTTGATTGCAGATTGAAAAAAGCGGATTGCATTACTCAATCTCCTTACCCGTAAACAACACCTCTTGTCCTAAAAGTGAACAAAGTAGGCAATAAACTCTACATAGGATATCACGCTATTTAGGATATCGCAATGATTATTTGGCGACGTTTTTATCTTTCTCTTCACAATCAGTATTTATTCTGATATACTGTGGGCAGCAAAAATGACGCGCAAATGAGCTGGTGGAGTATTGTTATGAACCATTACAACGGAAATGAACCACCCGAAACCGACGCTGCGGGTAATATTTTTTCATGGATCATTGTTTTTGTTATGATGATAGCGTTTTTGCCTATCGGATTGCTCCTTCTGTTTCGACAACTGCGCAAGCAAGCAAAAGCTCAGGAAAATCAGAGAGAATACTCGGGAGGATACTATTCGCAAACAGCGCAGTATTCAGCCCATGATCCGGGCGCGGCGGCTAGGGAAGCTGCAGCGCGTGCGGCGGAAGCCGCGCGGAAGTCCGGTAACGCTGTGCGTAACGTTGTTCGGGAGTCTGGCAACGCTATTCGTGACGTCGCTCGGGAGTCTGGAAATGCTGTGCGTAACGTCGCCCGCGAGGCTGGGGCCGTGGTCCGCGAAACCGGGGCCGCAGCCCGCGAAACAGGCAATACTGTGCGCCAAACCTCGCCGCAATACGTCGACTATAGAAAACAAACTGTTCCAGGCACATACGTTAATGCAACGACAACGCATAGGCCGCCACCCGCGCCAATAATAAAACCACAAAAAACAAAACGCCGTAATCGTCTGGAAAAAAAGACCGGCAAATTTATATCGACCCTGATGCTGCTCTTGTCAATCCCACTGTTTATCCTTGGCGTAACAGGGATTGCTTCTTCGGCGCAAACTTTTCAGAGCGTCGGGGGTGGCGATTGGACCGGTCTTATTTTGGCGGCGTCCAGTCTAGCCGGAGCGTTTGCGTTGTTTTTTTCGCGTAATATCAGAAAGCGCAGATATACAAGGTACAAGAATTATTACGCCTACGCGGCGGGCCGCGACATGGCGTATATAGCTGATATCGCTCGCGCTGCAGGGGTATCGGCCAAGACTGTCGCCCGCGATGTTCAAACTATGATCAGCAACGGATACTTTGCCCCCGGCGCGTATTTCGATTACGAACTAAACAGCCTCGTGCTTAATCCCGAAGCGGCTAAGGCAGCCCGGCAAACAGCAAGAACAGCAAGCGCCGAACGCAATCCGCCTCCAGCTCCCGCTCAAACGCAATATAACCCGCATTTCGAGGTTATCAACGAACTCCGGGAACTCAAAGTTTCTATTGCCGACATTATCATATCCGAGAAAGTCGGGCATATTGAGGAGGTAACGGCGAAAATATTCCGGTTGATTGAGGAAAAACCTGAAAAACAAGCGCAGATGCGCCGTTTTGACGATTATTACCTGCCTACGACGCTAAAGCTGCTCCATTCATACGCCACGCTTGAGAAACAAGGCATCAAAGGTGAGAATATCATGTCCGCCAAAGAAAACATAGGGCGCATACTTGACACGCTCGCGACTGGATTCGAGCAGCAACTTGATCAGCTATTCAAGTTAGACGCCCTTGACATCGCTGCTGATATAACCGTTTTAGAAAACTTGATGCAACAAGACGGTTTAACAGCGGACAAACCGGAACTTAAGGTTATGGAAAGCTCAACATGATGAGGACAGACGTGCTAGGCGTCGGTTTTGACGACAAGAAAATTGAAGAGTCTGTCGCGTGGGCGGTTGATTTTTTACACAGCGATGAAAAGTCGTATATTGTAACGCCGAACCCGGAAATTGTTTGGGCTTGCCGACGCGACAAAGCGCTACGCGACGCGGTAAACGGCGCCGGGCTGGTTGTGCCGGATGGGATCGGGATAATACTGGGCGCGCGCATACTTGGAACGCCGCTTCGTTGCGGGAGGGTTCCGGGAATTGATTTTGCAGCCGCCTTGTTTGACGTCATGGCGCAATCCGGAGGTAGAGTATTCTTACTGGGATCGAAACCTGGCGTGGCTGAGGAAGCGAGTGCCATGCTCACGGGTAAGTATCCAGGATTGATCGTCAGTGGCGTAGAACACGGCTATTTCTCCGAAGATCAGCCGATAATCGACGCGATAAACATAGCTGCGCCGGATCTGCTGCTTGTGTGCCTTGGCGCGCCAAAACAGGAACTGTGGATGGCGGGGAATATCGACCGCCTGGATGTCCATCTCAGCATTGGGATGGGCGGCTCGCTTGATGTGTTTGCGGGAAGAGTCAAGCGCGCGCCTGNTTTTTTTCGCAAATTCGGATTGGAGTGGTTTTACAGGTTAATTTNCCAACCCTCAAGGATCAAGAGAGCNATTAAGNTGCCGCTGTTCNTATTCGCTGTGATCTTTAGAAGGTTTAGAGGGAACAGATGAAATGGACGCAACACCGCTAAAAGATCATAAAGCCAAGCTGCGCGAAATACTACACGATGAGATCGCAGCGTTACCGGACGGTTATATTGCCGATTCTAACAGAGGGATTTACCTCCAGGCCGTATCGCTGAAACGGTTCGCCGACGCAAGGAACATTATGGTTTACTACAGCGTCAGAAGGGAACCCGACACGATACGAATCATAAACGCCGCGCTGTCGGCAGGGAAGACTGTCGCCTTACCCTACTGCCTCAGGGGCGGGATATTGCAAGCGCGTCTCGTGTGCAACCTGATTGAGCTTAAACCCGCAGTGCTTGGTATACCCGCGCCGATGGACACCGCTCCGATAATGCCTCCAGATGAATTGGATCTCGTGATAGTCCCAGCGCTAACATATGATAGAACCGGGAACCGCATAGGGTACGGCGGCGGGTATTATGACAGATTTTTAAAAGACATACCAGCGTATACCGTAGGCTTGGCAAGGGAACGGCTCATAAGGGATAAGCTGCCAATAGAACCGCGCGATGTCGCTGTGAAATGTGTGATCACCGAAACAGACATAATAATGGACTGTCACAGTCAAGTCTAATATAATATAATATAATATAATATAATAAAACATAATAAAATCTAAATAGATTGGATTACAAAAGAGGAAGTGTCGTTATTGCCTAAATTCGACGATGGATTAGACAAAGAATTGGAAGAAATAAAGCGGCTGATAAACGGCGACGGCGCCACAGGATTACCGCTTTCACAGCAAAAAACCGATTCTCTAAAGCAGGAGCCTGTTTATGTGGACTTGTCCCAATCTGGAAAAAGGCAGCCCGGGGTAGAGGGTTCTCCCACGCGTGGAATATCGGGTGCAAGTAGCCCCAAGCCGCAGCTCCCTGCCGTGAGGTACGGGTCAGGTCCTCCCCAAAGGAAAAACGCGCCAGGAGCGCCCGCTACGCGGCAACCCCCCAGTACGCCCCAAACGGCGCCTCCTCCAGGCCTCCCTACGGCGCAACAAAAAAGGCGCCCCCCAGCGAAACCTGTACAAATGGCACCGCCAGAAAAGATAGGAGAACCAGAAAAGGTTCGCGCGTATGATGTTTCCACAAATGGTAGGATAACTCCGAAATCCGGTTCAAAGCAGGATGAGGAGAAATTGGATATTGGCTCGGAAAAATTCAAAATTAACTTTGATTTTGATAGCGCGTACAAGGATGTCCCAGAAGAACGGCCCTTACGTTTCCGGCGGGAAAAACGGACAGGATGCGTCGGGGGGCTGCTTTACGGAGCGGCAGTCATTAGCGTCAGCCTTCTGCTGGCGACGCTGCTGTGGGCAGCTACCGTAGACGTCTTGGGGTTTGGCGAGGATGACGAGCAGGTAAATATTACCGTTCCGACAAACTTCACCATTGAAACCGTGACCGATATGCTATATGAAGCCGGGCTTGTCAAGTACAAAATGGTATTCAATATCTACGCGACTTTTTCAAAAGCCGAGGAAAAAATCAAACCTGGTTCTTATGTGCTCAACCGCAATTTCGACTACCGCGCCCTCGTCCAAGGGATGACAGCCAGAGCCGGGGTGCGTGTGGAGACTACAGTGACCATACCCGAAGGCTACACTATGGCGCAGATATTCACATTACTGGAGGATTACGGGGTATGCTCGGCAAACGAATTATGGGACACGGCGGCGAATTATGACTTCAACTATAGTTTCCTCGACAAAGCCTCGCTTGGCGACAGGCACAGGCTTGAGGGATTCCTGTTTCCGGAAACACATAATTTCTATATCGGATCGACTCCGACGCAGGTCCTGACGACATTGCTACGCGAATTTAGCAGGAGATTTACCGAAGAATATGAACGCCGAGCCGAGGATATGGGATATTCCGTCCGCGATATAATTACAGTGGCGTCGATGATAGAGCGGGAAGCGGGTAACGACGAGGAACGCCCGCGTATTGCCGCTGTCATCTACAACCGCTTGGACAGCAAAGACTTTCCAACGCTTCAAATAGACGCTACTATACGCTACGCGATCGCCGGGACTGATGTTTCGTTTTCCACTGATATCGACACTCCATATAACACATACATATACGAAGGGCTTCCGCCAGGCCCGATATCAAATCCCGGCATGCCTTCGATCCTAGCCGCGCTATATCCCGATTCGACAGATGAATATTACTATGCGCGCAACCAAGATGGAGCGCATAATTTCTTCAAGACGCTCGCGCAGCACGAAGCCTTTGTAAACAGTGACGAATATGGCGGATAGCGCAACTTGACAAACATAAAAGCCAAATATATAATGTTAAATAGGCAATGAGAGGTTATTATATGAATGAAAAAAAGCTAATTATGGGCAAAATTCAACAAAAAGGTTTGAAATGGCTGGCTATTATCGCGTTGATTGCAGCATTTTCATGCGCACTATATATAAATTTCGGACTCCGNGCGCNACGCGAAGCGCAAAACAGAACAGTNGGGCTTTTAGTGGATTATGACGAGTTGAAACGCGTCGCGGACGGCAGCTACAATATAGAATTCTCCGATATGCTGAGGAAAGCNGCGCTATCNGGAGCCACAGGCCTCGTGGTGAGGGAGCGCATACTGTCGGACTGGGAGATCGCGGGCGACATACTGGTCTTTTCAGGCGGGCAACTTAGCTTCCAACTTGAAAACGCATATGGCGGAACCGCTGGTGATACGACCCCAGATACGGATATAGTTCCCAACAGGACATATATATTAACAAAAGACCCTCTCGTATACAACCAGATTTTCTCTTTGCTGGAAACGAAAAAACGATATCCTGAGCCTTTTGAATACCCCGATTACATGGGTATCAGCGTAGTCCTACATTCCGCCGAAAGAGCTAATCTTGGCCTAGGGTTTCCTTTGGTTCAATTGGAACAAGCCGCTGCAGAAGGCTTTCAGATAATACCTCGGTTACGTAACTGGGAACCGATTTCAAAGGAGAGCTTGACTGAAGAGATTCGCTGGGTAGCCATGATCCCGAATCTTGCGGGTATCGGTTTTAATGATCAGTCCCTGCCGGGGGATATAGCAAACCCTATCCTGCTTGATCACTACAAAGACGCGATCGCGCCGCTCCAAAAACCATTAATTTCCTTTGAATTTTACGACCAAACAGGGTTGCCCGCCCTTGCGGCTAAACTAGACGACAACCTGATCAGGGCTCATGCCATTGCCGAGAACGAATTGCAAAAGTACGCTGTTTTCGAAGATGCGATGAACCGTTACAGCCTTGCAGCGACAGAGAGAAACATCCGGTATATATATTTGCGCTTCCAAGGATTGATCGATCCAGCGGCGTCCATGCTCGGGAATTTGGAGCTAATAGAGAAAGTCAAGGAGGGCTTGCAGGAGGAGGGACTCCAAGTGGGGAACCCAAATCCAATACAAGTATTCAAAAT
>WRNV01000048.1 GCA_009776445.1 Oscillospiraceae bacterium
TATATGGACGAAAACTATCAGGCAGGCCAAACGGGACTTAGAAAAGCACACGAAAAAGGCATACCAGTAATCGTCATGGAACCGCTACTTGGCGGGAAGCTAGCTACGGGATTGCCGCCAAAAGCCGTGCAACTATTCAAAAAAATCGACGCTGAGAGCTCGGCTGCATCATGGGCGTTTCGATGGTTATGGAACCAACCTGAAGTAACGGTAGTTCTATCAGGAATGAACAGTATGGAACAGCTCAGCGATAACATAAACACTGCCGAGACCGCAAAACACGGCATGATAACAGATGAGATATCCGCCGTTTTCGAGTTGGTTATTGCTGAGATTCACATGGCGTACAAAGTACCATGCACTGGCTGCAACTACTGTATGCCTTGCCCAAATAACGTCAATATCCCCGGCTGTTTCGCGGCGTATAACACATTCAACGTTATGGGCCGTATTTCCGGTTTTACACAATACGTGACCGGTACGGGCGCAAGTAACTCTGAAAATCAACGCGGGCCGAAAAACTGTGTCAAATGCGGAGTCTGCGAACAACAATGCCCGCAGCATATCGAGATTATCAAGCAGCTTGAAGTAGTTAGGCGGAGCATGGAGCCGTTTTGGTTCAACCCAGTAATTTGGCTAGTTCAAAAACTCATGAGGTAACAGATATCAACACAAAAGAAGTATATCTGCTATACGAAAAGATCTACAATACGAGGAGGAACTCATATGAATTTTAGACAGGCTTATCGGATGATCATTTACCGCTGGAAGCTATTCGCTGTCGTATTCCTTGCTATTCTGGTAGTGGCGTATATTGGCTTCAGCTTTGTTTCGCGCTTTTCCTATTCGCGCGCCGCTCTTGCTGAAGAATTAGCCGAAATGGAAGAAGAAATGACAGCGTGGAAATCAAATACGATTTTTATGTTCAAAGACACTGAATCCGTAGAGATTTTGCTAGAAAAAGGATCACCGTTAACGCTTCCAGGTCTCGCGAAAATGGCGGAACTGTACTCTCTGTCTGAAAAGTTTACCGGCAAAATCCCAATTGACGCCGATGAAGAGGACTTTCCGTTAATAAGCGTAACGACGCTGAATGACTGTATATGGATCAACGTTGCTGGAGCTAATGGGGATACAGTTCAAATGGTCAATGAAGAATTGAGTCGCGATTTCTTGGAAATGATACCAGGCTACATAGACGGTTTAAACGTATACACGTTGTATCAAGACACAGTTTCCAGCCTAGTTGACGAAACTAAACCTATCGCCGGTGATGTTACGTCGGACAACGGTGCGCGTATCGCCGTACTGAGCAAGCCAAAGGTTCTGGCGCTATCCTTTATCACCGCCGCTCTCTGCGCCCTCGGAGCTGTTTTTGCCTGGGAGAATCTCGATAGAAGCATCCGATCTATCTATCATTTAAGCAAAGCCACGGACATCGAAGCGCTGCCAACACTATCGCCAAACTGCTCGGAAAGCGAGCTTCTAACGCTATTCGCGGCGCTGCCAACGAATAAACCGGTACTGATCACCGACGTTTCCCAGAATATTTCATCGCCACAGCTGAGTGCCAATATAGCAAGTTTGATAGCCCGCGACGATTTTACCGTCGCAATAGCGGATTTTTGCGGCGGCGCAACATCGGACAATCAATATGTGTCAATAATAGATATGCGGGAGAAAAGCGCCGCCGATTGCCTATCTGAAAGGTTTGCGGGCGAGATCTCCGCGCTAGGGGATAAACATGGGCAAGTGTTGATGGCGGTTCCCCCGGCGAGCGAGTCAGGCGTCGCCATCGCGCTGTCCAACATTGCTGCTGTTGCTCTGGCTGTACGCTGGGGCAAGGATACTGACGAGCAAGTACAGGTCTCCGCTGGATTTTTTGAAAAAGAGAATATAGTTGGCGCCGTTATTACCGGCTATAGGCCAAATGTCGACTACATATGGGAGCGAACATGAGTATACTAAATAAAACGTTTTTAGTGACTGGAGCCGCCGGATTTATCGGGTTTCACACTTCAAAGCGTCTTTTAGAGATTGGCGCCAAAGTGATCGGGTATGATAACGTCAACGACTATTACTCCGTAGCGCTCAAGGAAGCGAGGCTCAGTCAAATAGAGGCGCATGATAAATTCATGTTTTACCGCGCCGATCTGGCTGACAAACCAGCGCTGGAAGATGTTTTCCTGAAACACAAACCCCAGATCGTAATAAACCTAGCGGCGCAGGCGGGAGTTCGTTACAGCATCACGAATCCGGGCGTCTACGTACAATCAAACCTGGTCGGGTTTACAAATATCCTTGAGTGCTGCCGCGGCTTTGGCGTGGAGCATTTATTGTACGCGTCGTCAAGCTCCGTTTATGGATCCAACACAAAACTCCCATTCTCAGTCGAAGACCGTACGGACAACCCCATCAGCCTGTACGCAGCTACTAAAAAGTCCAACGAGTTGCTGGCGCACGTATATAGCCATTTGTTCAAACTCCCGACGACAGGCATGCGTTTCTTTACGGTATACGGCCCATGGGGACGCCCAGACATGGCGGCATTTCTGTTTCTTGACGCTATCAACGCGGGCAAAACCATCAAGGTCTTTAATAACGGCGAAATGGCGCGCGATTTTACGTATGTAGACGATGTTGTGGACAGCATTGTCGCGCTCGTTGACAAATCCGCAGCGATGAGATCCGTAGCGAACGGCGCGTTGCCATATAAGGTCTATAACATAGGCAACAACCACCCTGAAAGGTTGCTGGATTTTATAGAAACGCTCCAGGAGTTTATCGGGAAAAAAGCTATCATGGAGTTCATGCCGTTACAGCCGGGGGACGTACCATCGACATTTGCCGATATAGACGAACTGATAAGCGATACCGGCGTCAAACCGCAAACGCCGCTGAGAGTGGGCCTCGAAAAATTCGTGACTTGGTGGAAATCGTATAACCAAGAAACAACAGATTTTGTTACTGAGTGAAGCGAGCGAGTTGCATTAGTTGAATCATCTCCGTGATCTGTACCGTTGATTGCGCGAGTTTGGCGTGTTCGGAAGTGTCATTTCTATTAGCCCCTGTTCAAGCGCGGGACGCAGGTAGTTTTTGCGGAACGTCGGGCGATGCCTGAGATCGAGCAGTCCCATAAGTTCTGCCGCCGACAGCGTGTTTGAGCCGAGAACGTCGAGCAACCGCTTAACTTGGTCGCTGACTTGGTCGCTAACTTGGTCGCTGGATGAATAGATTTCCAAAGTGTCCCAAATTGCTTGCAGCATAAATCGTATAAAGCCTGTACAGTTATTGGATTCATTAATTCGCGTATCGCAGGCTATCCCGTGACACACAAGACGTTTTGTACCTATAATGGTTAAATAACCATATATTTATGACTATATTTCAGTATTATTACAATTGGAGCCAAGTCACTTGACGATAATTTTTCACTATGCTATTATTGAGCGGAAAAAGGGAGGTGTATGCTTCCAGCAAAAGCACGTGCTTCCAATTAAAAGTCCCATATCGGGCACATTTTTGAAAGGAGAGTTCTATGAAAACACTCAAAAAAACCATTGTGGTGGCATTAGTCTTAATCATGGCGCTTGGTATGCTCCCGATATCGGGATCAGCCGAATTCTCTGACTACGATGAAGTCAACTACAACGAGGCGGTTGACGTACTGTCAGGGATAGAGGTAATCGAAGGTTTCCCTGAAGGCGACTTCAAGCCAAAAGACGGCGTTACCCGCGCGCAAGCGGCAGCGATT
Organism: Oscillospiraceae bacterium; assembly: GCA_009776445.1. Taxonomy (GTDB): domain Bacteria; phylum Bacillota; class Clostridia; order Oscillospirales; family Oscillospiraceae; genus WRMH01. Next base: position 3,755 of record WRNV01000048.1, read on the forward strand.
ATCACACGCATGGTACTCACTCGCAAATTGGCGGATTCCCTTCCTGACGCGACGACCGGCTTCCCGGACTGTGATGGCGTTTCGGGCGTTGGTTTCGCAATAAAATACATCAGGTATTGCGCATCGAATGGGATCATCGTTGGATACCCGAACGGCAACTTTGGCCCGAACGACCCCGTGACAGCCGCCCAATTCGCGGTAATGATCATGCGCGCGATCGGGATTGGAGAAACCGACCGTTATATTGGCGATGACTGGCAAATGTTCGCGATACTCGATGGCATAGACAATGAAATTCTTGACGGCGTCGCCGATGGCGTCGATTTCACAAAAGCCGCAAACCGCGAGGAAACGGCACAGTACGCATTCAACGGATTGATATTTAGCCCCAGCGGAGAATCCAGCGAAGAGATATTTGGTGTTTTGGGATCTCACGTTGATGCCAACGGAAACACTGTAAATGACTATGGCTGGATTAAAACCACGAGAGTGGCACCTGACTCTCTCGCGCAAAAGGTTTACAAGACGCTGAAGAAGGTTAACAAATACACAGATGAAGATGGGCAAGACGACCTTGGTCGCCCGGCGCTGGTATGGAAATATGGAGATCCTAGTGAAGTTATCCACAGATCGTTAGCAAAGCCGGATAAGGTTTGGAACAGTGGGTTTTCTGAGGGAGATCTTTATAAGTACCTTGACAACGATAAGATTACTAGCATTCCCGTAACACTAAATCATGCTGGCACGCAAAGTACAGCAACTATTACATCTTTGAAGAGCAAGAAAAATAGCGATACATCCGCGCAGCCGTTAATATATGGTTCCCCAGCTGATCCGTCGAGGAGTCGCGATGAGGATGGAAGAGGCATAATTACGGAGCTGTATAAAGTTGACGAAGATGAACACTATGTTGCTGTAGTCATTAAGCCCAGTTTTGGAGAACTAAAGAAAGAAGACAAAGCAGCAACGACTAAAGTGGGCAAACATACAGCATATTCGTTCAGCAAGCCAACATCAGCTAGCGGAAGAATATTCGAAACAGTCGTTGACGACGAAGCGGACGTAGACTCTGTGGTTATTGACGGGACTGTCGCTGATAAGCAATACTGCATCTACTACCAAGGTAAAGAAAACCTCTATATTGAGGAAGTTGACACAGAGACTTATACAATCAAACGCATGTCAAGCGATGAGGTCTATACCCTTACTGATGACAGCACAGTTTCTAAAGCAAACGCGTATACTCAGATTGCTAGCAAAGACCCTGCAGTATCAACCGATGAGCAAGAGCTTTATATAGACAGCTTTGGGAACATCCTAGGCGTTAAAGAGTCCGCAGCTTCCGCAGTGCAGCTCGCAATGGTGCTTGGGTTTGAGTCATATGCAGAAGTTGTAAATGGTAAGGTAGAATATACATACATGGCAACCATCATAGATCTAGACGGAAAAGTTAGCTCAGTCCCAACAACTAAAGCGACGTATGATGATAATGGAACATATAAGCCTATTGGCAAAGTTAGTAAGTTCGCAGAAAATTCTGGGAAGTATACTTTCTCAGATCCTGGAACAACAGATTCTAGTACAGCCCCTACTTACAATATTAATGGGAGTGTTACAGAAATTGAGAAAGGGAAGAGAGATTTCATCGGTGGTTCGCTTGTTACAATGGGAAATAACAACACCAAATTTATTCTGGTGAACTACATAAAAGATCCTGATGGAGATGATAACTCACCACGTATCTCTGATGGGACTGTAACGCCTTACACAGGTACAGCCAATGTTCCAAGTTTTGATAACTTGAGTAAAACCTTCGCGGTCAGCTACAACGCGGATGGTAAGGCAGGTAGTGTTGCTAACATAGTGTTCATATATGATGACGTCTATGCAGCCTCTGCGTCCTCGTTTGTCTATATTGTCGGTTCGTGGGTGTTGTCTGCAGATGGTTATGCCGTGGATGTATTCATAGAAGGCAAGGCGGATACTATCACGGTTAAGGGTGTTGCTGATCGCAACTCTCTAGTAGCTATGGCTGGGGAACTTTGGAATGACATCAAAGTGAACAGCAAAGGTGAGCTTGACCTAACATCTGCTCTACCATTGGAATTCGATTCAAGTGATCCACAGAGTGCCAAAGACAGCATTGTGAATAATGGTGGCCTTTTGGAACTTGATGGAGATTGGCGCTATAATGTTGAGGACGATGTACCCGTTTACATTATTACCAGGACTGATGTTCTTGCAGCTAATGTTTCACCTAGAACAGCTAAAGATCTTGACGAGAGTGACTTCGGCTCTGCAGTCATTAGCGGCAGCACAGTCAGTGGTTTTGCGTACGTAGACATAGACAAAGAAGATGCTACTGCAATATACATTATCATAATAGATATGTAACTGTATGTAACACGAAAACCGACAAACATAGCAATCAACAAAAACAAAAGCGAAAATCCCCTTCGGGGGATTTTCGTTTTTGCTGCGCTCGGCATGGGATGAGGAAAGGCAAGACTGGTTTCTCTCTGTCGTTGATGTATGCGCTGTATTGACAGACAGTGATTATCAAACGGCACGTAAATATTGGAAAAATCTGAAAAGCCGTATGTTGAAAGAAGGAGCGGATTTTCAACTGGTAACGGATTGTTACCAGTTGAAAATGAAAGCGTACGACGGCAAAATGCGCGATACAGATGTTGCAAACGCTGAACAAATATTGCGCCTTATCCAATCTATTCCATCACCGAAAGCAGAGCCATTAAAAATGTCGATCTACCGTGATAGTCTTGTTGCCCTGAAACATTGCTGCTGCTAGCGTTCACTCCCATGCCCCGCCGTTGTGCGGAGGTTGTGCGGGTTTTGCGGTGGGAGAGGAAGCGGGGCGCTGTGGCGCATCCCCTTGTTCATACCCTTCGTTTAGAATGAAAGAATTGAAAAAGTTGGTGGGCTGACACCATTGTCAAATCAAATAAACCGATTATAATAGAGTTGTACTAAATAATAATCGAAAATAGGCGCGTGATATAATATCATAGACATTTAGAGTCAGTGGTGGAGCGAATCGCAAAGCGTAAACCCGTTCTTGTTTAACAGGGGCAAGACAGGTAGGTAAATCTACCATGCTGAAAGAGGTCTACAAAAACATAAACTATATTGCTCTAAACAGATTCAATACAGATTAAATTTTGCTTTAGGCTCAAATGCTCTCTGTAGGCGACTTGTTCCCTCTATCGAGTTTGATACTATTTATCATCATAATGTCCACGGCAATGATAGATTTCAAGCTTGTTATCATCCGTTACCCGATATACGAGTCTGTTTTGTTCATCTATTGTCCGGCTCCACTTGCCTGTTAAGCTATGTTTCAACGGCTCCGGATGTCCGGAGTCCTACACGCTCACCATTCCGTATGATATCTGTAATCAGGGTGTCTATCTTCTTAAGGGTGCGCCGATCCTCTGTCTGCCAGTAGAAGTAATGCTCTAGCCCGGTTTGGATGAACAACACACCGTCTATCATTACTGATTCCCCGCTTTCTTGTGGGATTCCAGAAAATCAATAGCACGCTGCGGGATATCGCCATCTTCCATTGCTATGAGTTCATCAAGCGAAAACGTGATATATTCCCCGCGCTTGAATTGTTCTGCAGATTCAAGGATGTTCTTGACAACATCCGGGGTAAAGTAATCGTTATATTCTTCTTCCGGGGTTTTCGCCTTGATTTCAAACGGGATTGATTGTAATCGTATCGCTTGCCGGAAAAATAAATTGACTGCGCCGCTCATGCTAATACCGAGCTTGCTAAACAGGGTTTCGGCGTCAGTCTTAATATCAGGATCTACCCGTATAGTAACGTTAGTCATAGTCATCACTCTTTCTTTGATTTATTTGTAATGCTATTGTACCGCATAACGAATTGAATATCAATACCTTTTAAGGCTGTAGTAGTGGTTCATACCTTTTAGACTTTGCTGGAGATTATGTTGACAAATCATAATGCCCGATTATAATAGAGTTATACTTAATAATAATCGAGAGTAGGCGTGTGATGTATTATCATAGACATTTAGAGTCAGTGGTGGAGCGAATCGCTAAACGTAAGCCTGTTCTTGTTTTAACAGGAGCAAGACAGGTTGGTAAATCTACCATGCTAAAAGAAGTCTATAAAAGCATAAACTATATTGCCCTTAACAGACCGCTTGTGGGGACATATTTTTGAGAATTTTGTGTTTGCTGAAATTCTCAAGAGCTATTATAATGATGGCATTGTTAAGCCGCCGCTGTATTATTATCGCGATATCGACAAAAATGAAATCAACGTGGTGATACATGATGGGGATTTTCTCCATCCTGTTGAAATTAAAACGACGAGTGATCCAAAAAAGTCAATGGTCAGCGTGTTTCGTTTGCTAGATAGAATTCCCAATAAAAAAGTCAGTTCAGGAGCACTTATCTGTCTTGCAAAGGAACGCTTACCACTCATAGACAATGTGTGGATATTACCGGCAAAAATGATATAAGCCTAAACGTTCTTTGTTATTTTGATTGACGGCATTTTCTTTGTTTCGTAAGAGAAAATAATCCGAGACGCCTTATGAGCTAAGGCGTCTCTTCCCAATTGTTGGACTGAGTCGCCGGCAAAAAGCGACAGTCCTTTTATTGTGTACAGCTTATCATGAGTGTGCGCTTCTGTCAATGCCTAAATATTCGTTGATATCGTCAAGTAAAACAGCCGTTACTCATCACTCATAAACCACTATATAGATCGCGACGACGCTTGCGCTATACTCATAAATATGCACATGGCTGCCGGGTTCAAGAGACAGCTCGGTCTTGAGGTCGATAGACGCCCCAGTTGTGACTGTGGCGTCTTTTGGGCTGGAAACCGGTACGGTGATTGTGTAAACAGGAACATCGTCGGCTACCGACATATTGCTATAGACGCCATCCAGCAAAAGTAAGCCCCCGTTGTTGTGGATGCTGACGGCGGCGTCGGAATTTTGAGCGTCCAGCAAAACACCAGGTGTCACAACCCCGTCGGGGGCGACGCTAACACTTTTGAGTAGAGAGCCCGCTAAACCGGTCAGCTTGGCCAGTTCTGTTTCATCCTTAGCCCTGACTGATGCGAACATACCCTTTACAATGACGTCCGCCTTATACCCGCTGGCGTCTTGCGTCCAAGTGCCCAAAACAAACGCATATGATTCACGCGCTGCGCCAAAGACGTCATCGTAAATATAAACAATTTCAGCTATATCATCCGGAGCGCTTGAGCTGGTTTTGATGCTGACCGCCGTCGTCCTCGTGAGCAAGGGTAGAGACGGGACTTGGCCTATGCCTTTGTAAACCGTCACATGACCGTTCGGGCTGTATGGGCGTCCTGAACCGGAAGAATAGTCTACCGTGACGAACGCCGTCGCGCTGTTTGCGAGCTTTACGGCGCTTCCGCCTTTGAGGTCGGCGGATCTGTTAGTAATGCTGGCAATGCCGCTATCCACAAAATAGTTACCCGGGGAGGACTGAGCAGGCGATGTGAAGACATACTGCCCATTCGCGGATATGGTGTAGCTACAGACCGTCCCAAGATACTTCGCGTCGCGCCCGGACTCGCCATAAATTGCCACCGTCGTTGGAACGGTCGAAGCGGCGCCGTTAGTGTCAACTATCCTGGCTGTGTATTCAACGCCGCCGCCGCTTTGCGCGTTCTCAGCGCCGAAACCTATTATCAAGGCGAGCTGTACAGGCAACGCGGCGCTGACCTTGATGCCGAGGATATTTCCAAAGCTATCGGTATAAAATGTCTGCGTATTATTGCCGGTTTCGATCTCAAGGCCGCCTATTGCGACAAAAGCGGACGCTATCCCGGTTTTGACGCCGTCGATTACGCATGTGCTCCCAACGTTTCCGGAAGAGTTGATTGACACTGAAGACACGACGCCCGTACGTGTCCGGGGCGCTTCGATATAAAGGTTGTCGGTGCCTCGATAGTACAAAACATAGTCGTCTTTGGCGACGGACCCGATGACGATCGCCGTATCCTTGTCAGTGTCTACATCCACTGTCGAGCGGTAGACTTTGCCGGACTGACCGCCAACGGTGTAGGTTGTGAAGGCACCCTGTAAAGACGTCTCTATCGCATCGGCGGTATATACGCGGTTAAATCCCGGTTTTATGACTATAGCCCGGTAACTATTGCCAACCTTGTAGATTTCGGTGATAATGCCATACCCGCCGTTTGGCGTATAAATAGAGGATGCCGCCGACGTGGATATGTCTTTCCTGGACGTTAAGTGAGACGACGTTTGTCCGGAAGTAGCATTAATTTTCACAGGAATGGTGGTATATTCCCCGACGACCTTGTACAGATCGTCTTGAGAGAAGTCAGAGTTGAAGGTTGCGACTGGCTGCACTGGATCGCGATGGATGATCCCGGAAGGCGTCCCGTATCTCCAGACCAGTCCCGGGCGTCCAAGATCGTCGCCGCCATCGTTGTCCTTAACAAGGGAAGGGTACACTTTTGCGGCTACAGAGTCAAGTGGTATCATGGCGGCGGCATCCTGGCTTGCCCCAGTCGTTCGACCATCAGGGCTATATAGGAGTCCGTTGAAAGCGTACTTCGCCGTTTCCTCACGATTCGCAGGGTTTCTGTAAACAACGTCAGTGTCGAGGATGTTGTATTGCATCGCGTAGAGCGTCGCGTACGTCTCCCAGTCAGCGCCAGTGTATTGCCCAGCGTTACCTATCTTTAGGGCGCGCATGAGCATTACGGCGAACTGGGTGGCGGTTACGAGGTCGTTCGGGCCAAAATTGCCGTCGGGATATCCCACGACGATATCCTGCGCCGCGCAATATTTGATGTATTTGGTCGCAAAACCGACGCCTGAGACACCGTCGACATCCGGGAAGCCGGTTGCATCGCCGGGTAAGGCGTCCGCTGCTTTTCTACCAAGCAATAGACGCGTGAGAATTGTCGCTGCCTGCGCGCGCGTTACGTCGTCTAAAGGCTTGAAACTTCCGTCCGGAAATCCATCGAGGACGCCGATTCCAGTCAGGACGTTTACTGCTTCTTCATAGTTAATTTTATCTGAATCAGTGAAACTATTCGCGCTAACAAGCGTAACCGTTTCAAGCGCCATAGCCAGTGCGATTATTAACCATAGAATTTTCTTTATCGATTTCATATGTCAAGACCTCCCAAAATATCAGCCACGTCTTATACGTGGGCGTGTGTTTTTTGCTCCGCTATGTGGTTATTGTAGACAACGGGAAGCACTTTGTCAATAAAACGGCAGTTATTTACATATTTAGTGTACAATTGGTAATTAAGAGGCCGCTTTTTGCGGTTTTATTATTGACGTGAACTGACATCTGGGGTAAAATTGTGTGAAAAGCTTGAGGAACCGTCTATCGTAGGCGGCGGAGAGCAATAAAATGAAAAGGAGAAAATATATCAATGTCAAAAACTATTAGAGGAGCAAAGATTCTAATCGTGTTGTTACTTTCCCTTGCGATGGCGCTTTCCATTGGGTGGGGTATTTTTGGTAGCCGCCTTGTAGCCAGAGCCGATGAAGACGAACTCGATGGAGAATCGCAAGAAGAACTGGCTGAGCCGGAAGACTCAGAAAACTCGGAAGATGAGGAAGAAGTGGAAGGTGATGGAGAAGAGTGGGAGCCGATCAGCGGGTCCTTGGTGTTCAATGACGTAGTTGCGGATGCTTGGTTTTATGATGCTGTAATGTACGTTTACGACAACGACGTAATGCAAGGTTCCTATATCGAAGGCGTGGAAGAGCCGAAGTTCGACCCGGAGGCGTCCTTCACAAGGGCTCAAGCCGCAATGATCTTCTACAGGCTCGCGCAAGAGCCGGATGTTTCTGATCTGTCGAACCCATTTAGTGATGTTGTCGCCGGTGCGTGGTACACTGATGCTATCATATGGGCGGCGGACGATGGAATAGTGGAAGGATATCCCGGTAATTTGTTTGGCCCGAATGACGCGATAACCAGAGAGCAACTCGCAACGATCGTTAACCGTTGGTTGGATGGGCGGACGTTGCCTAATATCGTTGACTATGAATGGCCGGATTTCGATACGGTTAGGGATTATGCTCAGGAGCATGTTTTGGCTTTGACAGCTATAGGCGTTTTCGAAGGTATTCCGGGCGACAACTTCAGGCCGGGCGACGATGCGACAAGAGCTGAAATAGCTTCTGTTTTGTTTAAACTCTTGTCAGCTATTGACGAAGCCGGAGACAGCGCGGAAGTAGATGTCGAGGTAGAAGGCGTCGAGGGCGAAGTCGCGTAGTATAGATATATATATATCCGGTGATTTCAAATCTTCAATTATATATAGCGTTTAAAATGGCAGCCAGCGTGACTTGGCTGCCATTTTAATACCCTTATAGTTTAGGCCGCATTACAGTTTATTTCGCTGTATCTTCCCGCTGATCGTTTTTGGCAGACTGTCGCGGAAAACAACTATGCGCGGATATTTATACGGCGCGGTGTGCGTTTTCACGTATTCCTGGATTTCCTTTTTCAGATCCTCCGTCGGATCAGTATCCTTCGTGAGGACGATGCTTGCCTTGACGACTTGACCACGAACCTCGTCGGGCGCCGGGGATACGGCGCATTCAAGTACGTATGGAAGTTCCATGATGACGCTCTCGATCTCAAACGGCCCGATACGGTAACCGGAAGATTTGATCAGGTCGTCAACTCGCCCGACGTACCACAGATAGCCTTCCTCATCCTGCCAAGCTGTGTCCCCTGTGTGGTACGCGCCGTCATGCCAAGCGGCTTTTGTTCTCTCGTCGTCCAAATAATACCCGTCAAATAGGCCACATGGAACCGCTTCGTCCGTCAATACCACTATTTCGGCGACCTCTCCGGGGCTGACAAGTTTCCCGTCGCCATCCATGAGCCCGACTTTATACATCGGACTCGGTTTACCCATAGAGCCGATCTTTGGGGTCATGCCAACGAAGTTGCCGATAAGCACTGTCATTTCTGTCTGCCCGAAACCTTCCATTATTGACAGCCCCGTAGCTTTCTTAAATAGATGGAACACTTCAGGGTTAAGCGCTTCGCCTGCTGTGGTCAGGTGCTTTATAGTCGATAGATCGTACTTGGACAGATCCTCGCGAATAAGAAAACGGTACATTGTTGGCGGAGCGCAGAATGTCGTTATCCCGTATTTTGCGAACATTGGCAGTATCTCAAGCGGGTCAAAGCGGTCGAAGTCGTATGTGAACACTGCCGCTTCGCACAGCCACTGACCGTAGAGCTTACCCCAGACAGACTTACCCCAACCGGTATCCGAGATCGTGAAATGTATCCCCTCCGGATCGACGCAGTGCCAATATTTCGCTGTTATAAAATGGCCCAGCGCGTATGTATACGAATGTGCCGCGATTTTCGGGTAGCCGGTCGTGCCTGACGTGAAGTACATGAGCATGGTGTCTTTGCCACATGGGGCGTCGCTTGCGCGGGGGTAAGAGCTACGGAACATATCCAGTTCTTTATCATAGTTATTCCATCCGTCGCGGTTGCCGTTGACGATGACTTTAGTGGCGACGTTGGGGCAGTTCACAATAGCGCGCTCGATTTCTTCAGGAGCGGAGCTTTGCGACGTGCAGACGATAGCGCTAACGCCAGCCGCGTCGAAACGGTATTCGAAGTCTTTTTGGAGCAGTTGGTCGGTCGCTGGGATAGCCACCGCACCCATTTTATGCAGCGCGACGATAACAGGCCAGAATTGCCAGTTACGCTTTAGCACAAGCATTACGCGGTCGCCACGCTTTATACCCAGAGACGTGAAGTAATTTGCCACGCGGGACGAGAGCCGGCTTATGTCTTCAAACGTGAATCTTCTCTCATTTTGTTCGCGGTCGACGTGCAGCATTGCTAATTTATTTGGAGTTTTCGCAGCGATGGCATCGACGACATCGAAGGCAAAGTTGAATTTATCCTGGTTTTTAAACGATATAGACATCAACGCGCCGCCCTCGCCCTCGACCGTGTCGATAAAATCCTCGTAAACGAACCGACCGACGGAAGCAGTTGGTTTTTTAATCGCTTCGGTTTTCTCCTCAGCTTGCTCACCCCCGCCTGGTATCACAACGGCGCAAAACACGCAGTCACGTCCGCCGACAGCAATCATGCCGTGCGGCGTCGAGCTGTTGTAATAGATACTGTCGCCTTCGGAGAGGATTTCCGTATGCTCGCCGATCTGTACTTTCAATTGGCCGCTGAGGATGATGTCGAATTCGTTCCCGCCATGAGACGCAAGGTTTATCGGTTTGTCTTGCAGTTGCTCGGAATAGCTGTATGTGACCCAATACGGCTCGGCGATTTTGTTTCGAAAGCGCGGCGCCAGGTCGCGGACTTCAATGCCTTGCTCGCGGGATGTGACACGCCCGCTGCCGCGCCTCATTACGGTATAAGTCTTCAAATGGGCGCCCCAGCCCTCAAGCAGGTCTGTGAGTTCCACGCCAAATAATGCAGCGCTGTTGTGGACAAATGAAAACGGCAAGTCTTCTGCTCCAGACTCATATTTGGTATATGCTTCGACGCTCAGATTTAGTTTTTCCGCCATTTCTTCACGCGTGTATCCGCTTATTTCACGCAATTCGCCGATTCGCAGCGCTACCTCCCGCAACTCCACCTCGGTTACATTCGTTGTAGCCCCTTCTGTTCTTGTCATAATAGTGTCCCTCCGTTTTGTTATTTTCTTAATTAATCAAAAATCCCGTCTCAAAGATTATTCTCTGAGACGGGATGTTTTCCCGCGGTACCACTCATATTGCGCTCTCGCGCCACCTCGATAGGCTCGGCATGTTCTTTTAAGAAACATGTAATAAGCCCCTGGCTTTAACGCAGCCGTTCACGGGGATCGCCTACTAATTCGGGTTCGCGCTCGTTCAACCCTCACGTTCGGGTCCCGGCTCGGAAGTGATAGGCATAATCCTGGGCGTTTCGCGTACGGCTCGCACCTACCGCCGTCTCTCTGTATCGCTATATACCCTGCCGTCTTCGTCGTTGCCTTTGTTAGGTATTCAATTCAATTTCGATCACTTTAGCACACAAATATCCGCTTGTCAATAATTTTATTTTTATCAGGGTTGACACTATAGTAGATGTACTTCTTTTATATTGACACAATTGTTGTCATCTGTTACATTGTAACCACAGATGGCGTCAGGTGTCGCCGGTAAATGGTTGACGGCTTGAACCTTATTCGTGATAAGTCGTTAATTTTGTATAAATTGGAGGTGTCGTTATGATGTACCCATATATTACTCTTTCAGACGAAACNCTTATCACACATTCACACATTTTAGACAAAAATGGGATTATGTCGGTTGAAGTACACTTTGAACGCCCAGTTGANGGCGGTTTTAACTCNGCACGATGCAGCCTGCCNTCTTATGAGTGGATTTTCATAGACGGGTATACTGACGAAGAGATCAAGGTNTTTCAACAGTTTCTAAAAGACAATGCTCATTTATTATACAATTACGCAAGAAGCGGCGGTGTGCAAATTGCCTAGTCTTTTTAGGATTGGCGGATATGTAGTATTCTTTTGGTCCAATGAGAATAATGAGCCGATTCATGTTCATGTAGGAAGAGGAAAACCATCACCTGGAGCGACAAAAATTTGGATTACGTCCAAAGGCGGTTGCATCATTGCCAATAATAATGGCAATATATCTGAGAACGAACTACTCAAACTACTTGATATCATAGCGGCACAGCATTTCATAATTTGTCATGAATGGAGGAAACACTTTAACGTCGACACGATTAAGTACTTCTGTTAAATTCTAGAGCAAAGTTAACAATCCGGCGGAGAATCCCAACTTCTTTGGGAAAAACAAAGGAGAAGCATCACTTGTGTGTTCCTGCTCGTGAAATGCCCTTGTAGGATTTTTAGATCCTACAAGGGCATTTCACATGGTCGGAGTGGCGGGACTTGAACCCGCGGCCTCTTGACCCCCAGTCAAGCACGCTACCAACTGCGCCACACCCCGATGTCGATTGTTATTCTAACATAGCGTTGTGCTCTTTACAAGTTATTTTCACTAGAAAAATAAGATATTGCCGCTTCTCGATCAAGCCTAATCTGTCGCGTCAGATCGGCGACGCTCTCGAACTTTATTTCCGGACGCAAACGCGTATAAAAATCGATATGTACGCGATGACCGTACAGACTGCTGTGGAAATCAATGATGTGAGTTTCCACATTGACCTGGGCCCGACCACCAACGGTCGGCCTGACGCCAATGTTTGTTACGCCTGTATGAGCGCTGCCGTCTTGGAGACGGACAATCGTCGCGTAAACGCCAAGAGCCGGGACCAGCACGTTATCCTCAAAGCGCATGTTAATTGTTGGCGCACCAAGTTTGCTACCCAAGCGATAGCCATGCTCAACAACGTCGGTCAGGACGTGGGGGTGACCGAGGAAAGCAGCCGCTCGCGCCATATCCCCCTCAAGCAAAAGCTCGCGGATATACGATGAACTGCATGTAATGCCATCATGTTTTACCTCAGGCACAATCTCGCAACCAATTCCCAATTCCCTGCATTTTCGCGCAAGCAGCCTGCCGTTGCCTACGCCGCCGCGTCCAAATCTAAAATCATAGCCCGCCACCAAATAGCGAGCGCCAAACTCTTCGTACAGGTGGGTAATGAAACTGTCCCAGGGCATATTTGCAGTTTCAGTATCAAAACGCAGAAAAATGATGTCCTCTATGCCGGATAATCGGCGAATAAGCCCGGCTCTGTCCTCAGGCGAGTTAATAAGCGGAGTGGTCGCTCCACTTATTAGGCTCTGCGGGTGTGCGTCAAAAGTAATAGCTGACGGCATGAGCCTACATTCGGCGGCAATCGTTGCTACAGCGCGCAATAAAGCGGCATGCCCGATATGTACTCCGTCAAAGAAACCTAAAGCAATAACTCTCCATTTTTCAGCCATGACTAACACAACCTGCTCATAACGTATCAAAAAAGCGCCTGGATTCAACGGCTGATCCGTTGACCACATCGCATATTGCTAAAAACTCTTTATCGGGTCCATAGAACCGATACTTATTTGACGGAAGATTTCCACAACTATATGGAACTCCGTTCTTGAATTTGCGGGTTTCCGCAGCGCTTAAAGTGACGACTAGGTATTTGGAAAAAAGCGAATCGACTGGCAGGATATATTTCGCGATCGCGCTCTCGGCAACATCTACCAGTATCTCGTCAAGCGTATGCGCCGCATCGATTATGAACGCGCCGGCTCGCGTCCGGCGAAGCGCCGACATAGCCCCGCCGCATCCAAGCGCGGCACCGATGTCGTGGCAGAGCGTACGTATATATGTCCCTTTCGAGCAAACTACCCTCAGTGAATAGTCGCTCCCAGAAACGCCCAGCAACTCTATAACGGAAATATAAATATCTCTTGCGGGACGGGGAACTACTGTGCCGCGCCGCGCTAGCTTATATAATTTTTCCCCGTTAACCTTGATTGCGGAATACATAGGGGGGATTTGTTTCTGCGCTCCTACGAAGCTTTGCAACGCGTCGGATAGCTCAGCGGAGGATGTTGAGGGCTCGCGTCGACTGAGTACATTGCCAGTAACATCCTGAGTATCAGTAGTAATGCCGAGTCTAAGTCCAGCTATGTATTCCTTTTCCGCGTTTTCGCAAAACTGGGAAGCTTTGGTGGCACCGCCAAGGAAAATAGGCAAAACGCCGGTCGCCATCGGGTCGAGCGTACCGCCGTGCCCGACGCGCTTGATTTTTAGCGCGCCTCTTAGCTTGGCTACCACATCGTGTGACGTCCAATCAGCGGGTTTGTCGATAATAATTATCCCGTTTATACTCATATTTATTAGCTAACCATTATTATAGAAATTCGCGAAGGGTTCTGAGCAACGCTTCCTTGACCTCCGACACTGGCTTGTCTATCGTGAAACCTGCTGCCATCGGGTGACCTCCGCCGCCAAAGCGTTCGCAAACAGCATGGGCGTTCACAAGGGGCGAAGAGGTTCTGACCGACACCTTACAACCATCTGGCGAGGACATCTCGCGTATTGTGATCCCGACGCGCGCGCCCTCTACCACCCCGGGCAGCGACGCAATATCGTCCATATCGTCCTCGCTTACGTTGGCTATTTCTATCATATCCCGTGTAATAGTAGATATCGCAACGACGCCCTCAAAATAGTATTCAAAACCAGAATATAACGCGCCTTCGAGTTTTATCCGATTTCGGGTCTTGGTCCTAAACAACAGTTTGTTGATTTCCCTATGCGGCGCCCCGGCGTTGATAAGCAGCGACGCTACGCGCAGCGTGTTAGCTGTCGTATTGGAAAAGGCGAAACACCCTGTATCCGTCGATACTGCCGCGTATAGACACTCTGCGGTCTCAGCGCTGATGCTACCTGACAGCGCCATCAGAATCTCGTAAATGATTTCGCCGCAAGAAGCGAAAGACCCGTCGAGACAAGTGCGCTGCGCGTACAAGGTGTTTGACGGGTGGTGATCAATGCACAGGGAAACGGCGCTTGTGTATTTATCGCTGTTTTTCGGGAAAAGGTTTAATGAAGCAGCGTCCACAAAAACGACGTGATCAGGGTCGTAATCGTCCGGCGCAAGAAAACCCGCAACGAACCGAAGGTATCGCCGCGTGGTTTCTGTGTTGTTGAATACAAAAGCGGTTTTGCCAGCTTCGCGCAACCCCTGAGCAAGCGCTCCGGCGCAACCTATTGTGTCCCCGTCAGGGCGCCTGTGCGTGAAGATAAGATAGTTGTCATGTTCACTAAGCCACGCCGCTGTATCAGATATCGTCATCATTGTGCTCATCGCTTGTCTCCTCCGGGATATCAAGGTCGCCTAGAATTGCGCTAATTCTCGCGCCCCGTTGGATGGAATTATCCAGTACGAATTGAAGTTCTGGGATATGGCGCAAGCTGAGCGACTGGCCTAACCTGTGGCGCAGGAACCCCGTAGCCGATTTGAGACCCTTTAGGAACTCTTTTTCCGACTGTTGACCAAACACGCTTAGAAACACTTTCGCCTGGCGCAAATCGCTCGTCGTGTCGACAGCCGTAACGCTAATCATCCCTTGGTTCACGCGAGGGTCTTTGATATCGCGCAGAAGCGACGCCAATACCCGTTGGATGTCTTCATTTATCCGTTGTATCCTGTTGGAAGGCATAATCCGCTCCTTATGTGAACGACCAGCTAATACGGTATCTGTTCCATTGCAAAGCACTCGATGACGTCCCCTTCTTTCGCGTCATTGAACCTCTCGAGCGCGATGCCGCATTCATAGTTCGCGGCTACCTCCCTTACATCGTCTTTGAAACGACGCAGAGACGCCAGCGGGCCATCATGGACAACAATGCCGTCTCTGACGACGCGGGCGGAACCGTTTCTGATGATCTTTCCACTTTGCACGTAACTACCGCAAATCGTGCCAACGCTTGAAGCTTTGTAAAGTTGTCTGACAATCGCGTGACCGTAGATAACCTCCTGATACTTAGGCGCAAGCATCCCCTTCATTGCGGATTCGATTTCATTGATGCACTCGTAAATGACGCGGTACATACGCATATCGACGTTGCTGCGCAGCGCGCTGTCGCGAGCGGCGTTGTCAGGACGTACGTTGAACCCTACTATTATCGCGCCGCTGGCGGAGGCCAGCATTACGTCCGACTCGTTTATCGCGCCGACGCCGGAATGTATCACCCTGACTCGGACTTCCTCGTTACTGAGCCTCTCGAGCGACGTCTTTATAGCCTCCGCGCTACCTTGCGCGTCCGCCTTGACGATGATATTCAGATCTTTGAGTTCGCCCTGTTTGATCTTCGTGAACAGATCCTCGAGCGAAACTTTGATAGTCGTCGCCACCGCGCCCTTTTTCTCCGCTTTGCGCTGCGCCGCCAACTCTTTAGCCATATGTTCGTCAGTGACTACATTGAAGGCGTCGCCCGCGTCTGGAACCTCTGACATACCTGATATCTCGACGGGCACGGAAGGTTTGGCGAATGTTACCCGTTCGCCTTTCTCGTTGACCATGACGCGTACGTTCCCTACGGTAGATCCGGCAATAATAGTGTCGCCAAGCTTGAGCGTTCCGTTTTGCACAAGGACGGTCATTAGTGGCCCGCGGCCTCTGTCAAGGCGCGCCTCGATAACGGCGCCGCGCGCCAGTCGGTTCGGGTTGGCGCGAAGTTCAGCCATTTCCGCCGTCAAGATGATCATTTCCAAAAGCTGGTCGATGCCTTCTCCAGTCTTTGCCGAGACTAGGCACACAATGGTATCGCCGCCCCATTCTTCAGGGACGAGGTCATACTCGGTGAGTTGTTGCTTTACTTTCTCTATGTTTGCACCTTCGACATCTATTTTATTGATCGCGACGATGATCGGGATCGCGGCGACTTTCGCGTGGTTTATAGATTCGACTGTCTGTGGCATGATGCCGTCGTCCGCCGCGATGGTGAGTATCGCTATGTCGGTGATTTTCGCGCCGCGGGCGCGCATTGCGGTGAAAGCTTCATGTCCCGGCGTATCGAGGAAGGTTATCGGGTTGCCTCGGATTGATGTCTGATACGCCCCAATATGTTGCGTAATGCCGCCGGCTTCGCCAGCCGCGACGCTCTCTTGGCGGATCCTGTC
>WRNV01000049.1 GCA_009776445.1 Oscillospiraceae bacterium
GGCTCCGCACACAAGTTTTGACAATTGTACAAGTTTTCACCGCAGTACCAGTGCGTTGCCTGTAACCAACCTGTGTTTTTGGATGCCCACTGAACAGTTTCCAACTAACCGACCCGTGTTCACTTATTCAAAAATTAGTTTAAGCAGAGCTTTTTTGGTACGCGGATTGACTGCGCTTCCCTTTACCTCTCCGCCTGTGAATACAAACACTGTAGGAATGGACATTATGTTATACCTTGCCGCAAGGTCTGGATGTTCATCGGTATTGACATTGTACACCTCGATTTCGCTTGTGTACTCAACCGCTATTTCCTCCATTATTGGGGCAAGCCGTTTGCAATACGGACACCAATCAGCCGTGAAAACTACAACAATGCGTTTTCCACTTGTCTGCATTAATGCCTCAAAGCCCTGCTTATCCAGATTTTCGATCATATTTTTCTCCTTTAGTACCTCACAGATCATTATCTGCAATAAAAACAAGCTAATTTCGCGTTCTCGTCTACTAGCCACTAGATACTAGCCACTGGGCTGCGCCAGTGAGGCTTAATCATAAATTGGATTGTGGGCGCAGCCCGCTTTGGGTTTTGGGCTAACTACGCATGATATAATCAGCAGCCGCTTTTGCCGCTGTCGCTCCATCGGCGGCGGCTGTTACGAGCTGCCGAAACGGTTTGCGCCGCGCGTCGCCTGCGACGAACAGCCCCGGTTCAGATGTCGCGCAATCCTCTCCCGCTATAATATAACCCTGTTTGTCAAGCTCGACTAGTCCGGCGCACAGCGCTGTCTGAGGGATAGAGCCGATCGCCACGAACACGCCGGATACCGCGAGAGTTTCTTCTTCATCGTTTTCCATACAACGTAGAGTTACGTTTTCCACGCGACTTGTACCGTTAATACTTGTGATGATGCGGTTGAGGTGCAGAGTAATATTTGGCGTTCCCTTTACTTGGATCACAGTGTTGCCTACGGCGCGGAATTCCTCGCGCCGGTGGATCAGGTGTACTGTAGTACATAGTTTTGACAGTGTCAGCGCGTCGTCAAGCGCCTTGTCGCCGCCTCCTATTATAGCAACGATCTTATCACGGAATAGCGCGCCGTCACAAGCAGCGCACGTGGCTACGCCACGGCCAAGAAACTCCTCCTCTCCTGGGACTTCGAGCATACGTTGTTTCTCCCCAGCAGCGTAGATTACTGCCCGCGATGTAAACAACATGTCATCGAGCGTTGTTATCTGCCACAGGTCGCCGTCGCGTACGAGCGAGCGCGCCGTCTGAGCCGTCAATTCTGCGCCTAGCGTCTCCGCCTGCGCGCGTAGGTTTTCGCTGTACTCAAAACCGCTGGCTCCCGGCATTGCCGGATAGTTTTCTATTGCCAACGTGGGGAAAATGCGCCCCCCGAACTCTTCTGCTTCCAGTACAGCGCATTGCAGCGCGCTTCGCTGTAAATATATCGCTGCCGTCAGACCCGCCGTACCGCCGCCAATGATTATTACATCCGTCATTCTAACGCGCCTACCATTCTTTACCGAAAGAAGGGGCGCCATAAAGGGTCCCTTCTTTCATAAAGTAATTATGTGCTATGCTCAAGGGAACTATTGGTTCTCTTTTCTGAAGCATAAGAACCAATCGAGGCAGTACATGTTTTCATCTTTGCTCTCGACGCGCTCTTTAGCGACGCCACAGGAATTGGCGGTCGGAACGATAACATCGTCGCCAGGTTGCCAGTTGGCGGGTGTCGCGCACGCGTCCTTATCCGCTTTCTGCAACGCTAGAACAAGGCGTTTGATTTCATCGAAATTACGTCCAGTGGTGAGTGGATAATACATTATCGCCCGAATTTTCCCTTTCGGGTCGATTACAAATACGGCTCTGACCGCTTGAGTATTCGATTGCCCCGGCTGGATCATCCCATATTTCTTTGCGACATCCATGCGAATATCGTCGATGAGAGGGAACATGACTTCGATATCTTTCAAGCCTTTCCACTCAAGTTCTTTAATTTTGCGCAGCCAGGCTATATGTGAGTATAACGAATCAACGGATATGCCAACAAGAGAGGTGTTGATCTTCTTAAAATCGTCCATCATGGACGCGAACATCATGAACTCTGTTGTACAGACGGGTGTAAAATCAGCGGGGTGAGAGAACAGGATGACCCATTCGCCTTTATAATCTGCCGGGAACTTGATTGGCCCCTGTGTCGTTATTGCCTCGAATTCCGGAGCTGGGTCACCGATGAGCGGCATTTTGTTGTAGGTATCTTCCATTGTGGGTGCCTCCTTGTAGTTTTTATTATGCCTAAGGATTATTTTAACATTTAAAATGTGTAAATGCAAAGTTTTGTGTATAAAAAAATAGCGATAAAATATGCTTCAATTTGATTATTATCACATATCAGTAACTATCGGCCAAAGGTAAATTCCTCAAAATGAAATTTCACGAAGATCCCGCTGTTTTTAAATCCAATCCGCAAACTGTCCAACATTGCTTTCGGACCGCAAAAATAAACGTCAGGCTCGTTGTTGACATTAGTAGTTTCTTTTATTCTTTCAACGGTTAAAAACCCTTCTTGTAAACTGTCAATCAAATTAACCCGTAAGTTCGGCTTGTTCAAATTTTTTAATTCATTTAGATACGCGCCCTCATCTCCATTATAAGCATAAAACAAATCAACCGAGAAATCCTCCGGTATGTTCGATTGAAAGAAAGTTAAAAATGGCGTGATCCCGATTCCGCCGGCAATCCAAATTTGATGCTTTCCGCCTGATGTATAATCAAACATACCGTAGGGTGAAGATGTGAGAAATTCATCGCCAACCTTGATGGTTTCCGCCAGCTTTGCCGTATGGTCGCCCAGCGTTTTTATGGTGAACCGAATCGTGTCGCTTTGAGGCGAATTACTGATTGTAAACGGGTGTGATGTGAATTGAACGTTGCTTTTCGGAATCTTCAAAAAAACAAATTGCCCTGGTCGGTAGGTTATGTGTTTCCCGGTTGCCTGACCGGTGATCTCGAATATTTTATTAGCTACTTTTTGCACTGATATTATTTTATATTTCGCCGAGAACGCGGTTTGCTCAAATAGAAAGACGATATAGATAGCGGATACGATGCCCGCCAGGTTCAAAAGATGCATCCAAGTGTTGAAGGCGTTGAACGCCAAGGGATCCCTGGACGCGATATAATAGTGATACACGCCGATCGCGTAGGGGAAAACCATAAATTTATGAATGATTTTCCATGTTTCGTAATTTAGCTTTTTCGCAATGATGGCGGTTGAAATCAGTATAACAAACAGTATCAGACTGGGTAAGCCCCATGTCCACCTATACAGAGTCGCAGATCGAAGCGCCATTCGGGCTGTAATCAGAATAACAGGGTGTGCGGAAGCCAACGCGACTGAGACGATGCCTGTCCATCTGTGAACAATGTAGGCTTTGTCCAGACCGTTGAACAAACTATCAAGGGCGCGGTTACGGGTGGCAATAACAAAAGTACACGCAAATCCGGCAAGAGCTAGCGACCCAATCAGACGCGCTAACGAATATCCAAACGGCGTTTGGCTGCCAATAACGGGGATAAGCCAGCAAACAGTTGTAACAGAAGCTACTGCAAATAACGCAACTATTCCTTTTTTCATAACGCAACCCTTTATTATGCTTTCAGTAACAAAGGACTCCCCATTAGTTAGCCGTTTTTGCTGGGAAAGGGTTGACAAATACCCTTGCAGCCAGTTCCATATCAAGGGTTAAGAGCAACCCGTCGGTTTCGCCTATCAGGTGTAGTCTATCCAGAACGTCCGTAGCGTTGGCTTCTTCTTCGACCTGCTCGTTTACATACCACATCATGAATTGATAACAGGCATGGTCGGATTCTTGCAGGGCAAGGGTTGCGATAGTGTTAATAAGCGCTGTGACCTTTTGCTCATGGACATAAACCGCTTTGAAAATCTCATTGGCGCCAGCAAAGGATGAAGGCGGCTGTTCAATGGCTTTTAGGATCGGAATAGCGTTGCGTTCGATCATGTACTCATAGATATGCGTCCCGTGAGCCATTTCCTCCTGCGCCTGTACAAAGAGCCAGTTGGCGAAGCCTTTGAGACCGAGGTCGTTTGCTATGGCGGACATAGACAGATACAGATACGCCGCGTAGTATTCCGCGTTGATTTGCTCGCTTAACGCGTTGGTTAATTTTTCACTAAGCATGATAGTTACTCCTTTTTTAGTAATTGTTCCTGGGTAAAGCTAGCTACTTTAATACCAATTGAGTTCAATTTACAATTTGATTAGAGAGACTCTAATTATTTAAAACACCGTTCAACCCGTGTTCGCCGACAGTTATCGGCAACCTTTCCAGAATCGCAAAGATAGCATATTTCGTTGACGAGCATATCGTTATTAAAGAACTCGTCAAGATTCTTAAGGGTGGTTTCAGCGATATTTGCGAGAGCTTCCTCAGTCAGAAACGCCTGATGAGATGTTAGAAGAACATTCGGCCGCGATACAAGCAGGGCTAGAATATCATCTTTTATTATAGTTCCTGATAAGTCCTGATAGAAGAAATCGGATTCTTCTTCGTATACATCAAGCCCCGCTCCGCCTACTTTCTCGCTACTTAAGGAATCAAGCAGGGCGGCGGTGTCAATAAGCGCTCCGCGCGATGTGTTTATTATTATTACTCCGGTTCTCATCCGGCTAAACGCTTCCGCGTCCAGTATATGTTTGGTTTGGTCAGTAAGCGGGCAATGTAGGGATATGATGTGGCTTTCCTTGAAGATTGTGTTTAAATCGGTGTACGTTATGTCGGAATCTTTCACCGGATAAGGGTCGTAAGCTATGACATTCATTCCAAATCCCCGGCAAATACTAATAAATACACGGCCTATTTGGCCGGTTCCTACAACTCCGGCTGTTTTTCCGTATAGGTCCATCCCGCTAAGTCCTACCAAACTGAAATTGAAATCACGGGTACGGTTGTAAGCCCTGTGGAGTTTCCTATTTAGCGTGAGCAAGAGAGCCATGGCGTGTTCCGCTATTGCGTGAGGCGAATACGCCGGGACTCTGACAATATTGATTTTTCCGTACGCGGATTCTACGTCAACATTGTTGTAACCCGCGCATCGCATTGCGATCAGTTTGACGCCGATTTCGTGTAAAGCGTCGATCGTTGCGGCTGTTATTTCGTCGTTTACGAACGCGCAGACCGCCCCGCAGCCTTTTGCGAGTTGAGTGGTTGTGAGGGTTAGTTTGTTTTCAAAATAGACGATTTCGTATTTTGTGTTTAGTTTATCAAACCATTTTTTGTCGTATGGCTTTGCGTCAAAAAAAGCGAGTTTAATCATAAAAAAACTCCTCGTACTGGTTTCCTTATTCACCATGTTTGAAAATTAGATGATATCAGCATATAGTAAAGCACCATCTCTTGTCAAGACAAAATTATAAAAAGAATGTGAAAAGAATAAGTAAAAGTGAAAATAATGTGAAAATAATGAGGAAATATGCTGATTATTTGCGCGTTATTTGGCGCTTGCTACTGTTCAGTGGGTATCCAAAAAATCGCAATGGTTACAGGCTCCGCACACAAGTTTTGGCTAATATCACAAGTTTCCATCAATGTACTAGTGCGTTGCCTGTAACCAGCCTGTGTTTTTGGATGCCCTCTGAACAGTTACTGGCGCTCCTGGAATAATTTAAAAAAGTGTGCATAGAGTAACTGGTGAATCTTAACGTTGCTGTTTTGCCAAAATCGTGGTATCATTTGGGCGGAAAGGGGAATAACGAAATGGGATTGCTTCCGCTTTTCCCAAAAAGAACTGATTTCATAAATTCGTTTTCTATGTGGCATGATTTTGACAACAGCCTGCTTCACAACGGCGTTCAAGCGATGTTCGTTGAGCTGTCTAAACTAAAAAGTATTTTGAAAAAACGCGTTGAAATTATGACGGATATTGAAAGGATTTCGGTGTTCCTTCGGTATGCCGACAATCCTGAATACCGGAATGCTATTTTACCTCTAGGAAAAATCTAAATTGGCATAGTGCATGTCCGAAGGAATCCAGGATTAATTAAAAAGAGAGTGGGAGTAAAGGCGATGGATACGGATACGGATACGGATGCGAGGCAGCAAGTCAATAGTTATAAGTTCCAGAAAAAGCCTTCTGAAATGGGCAAAAGATTCGGCACAATCCAGATAGGGGATGAAGAACGGTATAATTTCCTTCTTTTCCCAATGGAAAGTAATTTGTTGAAAATCAACAGGATAAAACAGATCAACAATGGCAGACGGGTTATCGAGGCTGTGTNCGTGTGCCTTTTCGTCATTGATGGCTATTTAAATAAAATCGAATATGATCTTGATGAGTATTTGACCAATGATGTAGAGTTATTTGCCGCAGGTCTTTTGATGGCCTTTGATCCATTTGTAAATGAAAATATAGAAACCATTCTTACTTCGCACGAGATGGTTGACAAAAACACAGTTGAAAGTCTGTCTAAGTTTTTTAGGATACCAATTAAATGCCTGATAAGAATAAACCAGTCTATTGAACTATGGACAAAAGAACTCGGAGTAAACGGATATTTCAATTTCCTTGAAAAGACAATGGGAAAATTGGTTCAAAGAGACGAAAAAATGGAATTTGCTATCAGAGCTGACAATCTGTAACTTCTTGACACAAACTAAGAAAAGGCGGCTCAAATGGCAGGTAAAAATAGCGTCGATATACAGTGTAAGGTGTCGGAAATTGATCAACAGTTTCGTTGTAGTATAAAGAAAACAATCCTCAGTCTGGAGAGTATGCCCAAAAGGTATAGTTTAAAGGAACAAAACCGGATGATTTTTCGTCATACAGTATTACAATTTCCCACTTTATACGAACGTGTTTTATTCTGCCAGTTGCTCCGCTGGAATAGCTATTGTTAAAATTACTTTTTTCAAGTTTCGGAAATATTTAAGAGCATCCAATTACTGGGGTGGGGCATGCTGACTAATACTTCTTCTAAAAGAAAACGCGACGCCGTTTACTTGCCAGCGTCACGTATGGTTTCGATTTCTTCACGGGTAAGACCTGTATCTTCAACAATTTCTTCTATAGGTCTGTTTCGGTTAAGTAGTTTCTGCGCAATCTCAGCCTTTTCTTTTCGGCGCGCATTTCCGAGCGCCGAAGCTTCGTTGTTCCGGGCAAGGGAGCGTAGACGTTCTATTTCCCGGAACTCGGCTGTTGCTGTGACCGTGCGGTATGCACCGATAGCTTGTTTCATAATCGACACTCCCATCGCTTCAATTCGTTTCAAGTCCTCTTCTGTTTTTGCGTTGAACAAATTAAGCCACAATTTCAATTCATCAGTAGCATCTGTTACCTCTGGCAACTTTGGCAGCTCATAATATTTCAAGCAAAATCTATCAGTCAAAAGCGTATGGCGCTTTACTTCAAGAGCCTGATATTCCGAATAAAACTCTTCACATTTAAACGCCATAAACGCAAGAATGCTAATGACGATTGTGCGTGACAAATCAATATACTCCCCGCCTTCTTTTAGCGAGGATGAAAACTCACGCGCCCAATAGTACAAGCTGCGTATGGGGTAGTTGCCTTCGTCAGCTACCTGCATTTCAAGGTCAATCCTCTGTCTGTCAACCGTAATACTGATGTCAAGGCGGCAGAACTTTTCCCCCACCGCTTCCGGCGGTATTTCAGGGTTTGTAACAAGAAATTCCGTAATGCTGCTCTGCGGTACGCCAAGCATCCCCGCGACGAGCCGTTTTAGCAAATGTTGATGTCTTGTGAATAACCACTTGAACAAGACATCGTTGGTAAATTTATATTTCAATTCGGCCACAGGCTCACCTCGCACGATAATGATATCACATTCATGGCAAAACCGCAACGAGAAGTTAGAAAACGCAGAGCTTAATGTTGCTAAGCTGCTATACGCAAGGCATGATTTTGCCCGGAAGCTCGGGTGACATAAGATTGTATTACTCTACCGGAACTACCACGCCGACGGGACAGTCAGACACGATCACAGTGTATGGCGGGAGTAAACGATTGGCAGAATCCGACATACACTTTTACGGTGACTATGGCGGGAAATATATCTGTCGGCGTTAGATGCAACCTGAATAACGGTACTTGGCTGCAGGTTGATGATTTTGAGCTTTCCAAAATCGGATAAGGCAGTAACCGATAAGTAGATACCAAGCAAAACTCTTTACGGCAGGAGTGAGTCAAGCTGGCGCCAGGATATACCCGGTGCCAGCTTGCTGAACACGGGGCGGTTCTTTTGTATCGAAGGATTATTAGCAGACGCCTTATAATAATCTGATTATGAAACAACGTCCAAACCATCAACTGGTTTGAAATTAGCATCAAAACACAGCAGGGCATAAGGAACAAAACCGGACGGTTTTTCGTCATACGGTTTAATAAACAAGAGGAGGACAAGATTATGAAAAAGGCAAGGTTTCTTATCATAGTACTGATACTTACAGCAATTTCCGCGATTATTTCAGGGTGCTTCGCGCCGGGAAATACGGTGAACCCGCCTTATCCCAAATCAAGCATAGGCAAAGTCGAAGAGCCGACAAATCACTCCCCTAGTATTGAACCAAGAAATACAACAATGGCGGCGGCCGATTTGTTGAGTAACATAACAGCCGCTGCTGCGCAGGGCAAAACAGCCGACACCTCGTTCACCGAAAGCATGGCTGATTTCTCTCTAAAGTTGTTCAAAGAAAGCGTTGCCGACACGGAAAACTCGCTCATTTCGCCGCTATCTGTAATGCTTGCGCTTGCGATGACCGCTAATGGCGCAGGCGGCGACACTCTCGCACAAATGGAAGCAGTTCTCGGAGGCGGCATCCCGCTGGGCGATCTCAACGAATACCTCTATAGCTACACAAAGGGTCTCCCAAGCGAGGAAAGCGCAAAACTGCAAATAGCCAATTCGATTTGGTTTCGCGACAACGAAAATCGCTTGATTGTCGAGCCAACTTTCCTTCAAAGAAACGCCGACTATTACAGCGCGTCAGCGTACAGCGCCGCTTTCGATGGTCAAACCGTCGATGATATCAACAACTGGGTTGAAGCGAAAACGGACGGAATGATAGATAAAATCATCGACGAAATAGAAGAACAACATATGTTGTTTCTAATAAACGCCATTACATTCGATGCCGAATGGGAAAATATGTATTGGAGCACAAGTGTAAAGCAAGACTATTTCACTGATATTAATGGCGAGAAAACAAAGACCAACTTTATGTACTCTTCGGAACACCGATATATTAACGAGGATATGGTTCAGGGTTTCATTAAACCTTATGTAGGCGGATATAGTTTCGTTGCTCTACTCCCAAATGAAGATATTTCAATCAAATCATACATTGAAACGCTCACAGGCTCCGGTTTTCTGAATATGATAGAACGCTCGAAGGAAGACAGTACAGAAGTCGACGCTGTCATGCCTAAGTTTGAATACGAATATATGACGCAAATGAATGACGCGTTGGCTACTCTCGGTATGCGCGACGCCTTTAACGGCGATATAGCTGATTTTAGCGCAATAGGGACATCGCCGGAAGGCAACCTTTTTGTCAGCGAGGTTTTACATAAAACGTTTATATCGGTAACCGAACGCGGAACAAGAGCGGGAGCAGCCACATCTGTCGCGATTGACGCGCAAAGCGCTCCGATGGAGGTAGTGTCAATAAGGCTCGACAGACCGTTTATATACGCGATAATAGACGACGCGACGAATCTTCCAATATTTATCGGTACGCTATTGACGGTTAAGTAAGCAGGTTAAGAATCGTCTGCCTTTTGTTGGATAGAAAAAACTTCGTGGACGCGGGGCATCAAAAGCAGCTCTACGAATTGTTTAGCGTAACGCCGATACTAAAACGCCGACTGCATGATGGTGTTTCTCCGATAACGCTACCGTTGATGATACTTCTGTATTGTGTCATTTTGGCACAATACTTCCATCAATATAGTGTTGTTATCTGCCGCTATAATGTTAATAATCACATATGTTGACTTAACATAGTGGAGAACGGATCGCGCGGCTTGAAAACTACCTTAAACTGGGAAAGTAACATAGAGGATAGGTTTATAAGTAAAAGGATTTACGCAGTAAAGAATAACACAATCAAAAAAAATTATTATTACATCAAAATTTCTTGCGGTAATAAAAAATGAATCATAGTATCCCTGCTGTGATTATCGCAACAAGCGCAGGACATAAAACAATTATTAAAGATTTCTTTCGTTTATGCAAGATAGACCCTCCCAAACGCTATTTTTTGTTATTCGTGTTACGCTTTATTCTCCAATAGGGACTATAATGTCGCCATAATGACATTGACATCTTTTTCATCACAACGGCTCAAATACCGTTTCAGTTTTTCGATTACAGGGCGATTTTCCTCATGTTCGGGATAGAAGATGTTATCAGCGGAGAGTTCAAGTTCTCGAATAATCCGAAAAAGCAAGCCGCAGTTCGGTATCTGCTGTTTGTTTTCTATGGACATCAGATAATGCGACGTTATGGACAGTCGCTCGGCTAACTCCTTTTGTGTCAAACGCCTTTCCAACCGGGCGGATTTGACTACGCCGCCCAAGCAATCAAATGTATTTTGTTTTTTCATAGCGTAGTCGCCTCTCTTTTTAATCCGTGTATTTTCTTATCCCCGATTTTCAATCACTTTATCAATCAGCCCATATTCAAGTGCTTCATGAGCGGTCATGAAATTATCGCGGTCGGTATCTCGCTCGATTTCTTCGATTGATTTCCCGGTATTCTTTGCAAGTATGCGGTTCAATCGTTGCTTGCTTTTTTGTATGTGCTCCGACACAATTTGAATATCACTGGCTTGACCTTGAATCCCGCCGGATATTGCAGGCTGATGTATCAGGATATCAGAATTTGGCAGCGCAATCCGCTTGCCCGGTGTTCCAGCGGCTAACAGAAAAGCGCCAAAGCTCGCGGCAAGTCCGATACATATCGTCGATACATCGCACTTTATATAGCTCATGGTGTCGTATATGGCGAAGCCTGATGTAATCGAGCCACCCGGTGAATTGATATAAAGACTAATATCCTTGTCCGGGTCTTGACCTTCCAAAAATAATAGCTGCGCCGTAACCAAACTGGCGGTGGCNTCATTCACTTCTTCNCCTAAGAATACGATTCTGTCGGCTAACAGCCTTGAAAAAATATCGTAGCTGCGCTCTCCTCGGTTTGTTTGCTCTATGACATAGGGAATCATGCTCATGATGTATTGTCCTCTCTTTCATAATTGACTTTTAACAGTTCTAAAAATTAAATTCATTTGCCCAATCAAAACGTCCCGATTCCTCTATGCTTTTCGGCCAATGGCTNCACCATTCGGGAACACCGGGTATTTCNACCCGGTCAAGGCTCGGCGTATATGGCTTTATATCCAGCACAGGCGTACCATCATTCGCATCAATGTAGGCAATTCGGATGATACCCTTTTCATAATCAATGTCAATGACCTGTACGGCGGTTAAAGCAATAGGATTTGGACGGACAGGCGACCTTGTAGCAAACACGCCCATTACGTCGGGAGATTTCTTGTAAGGCTTCGGGATTTCAAGGTTTTTTCTCATTTTTTCATTATCAAAGTCGCTGAACCACCAAATGACGTTTAGATGGCTAAACCCGTCCAACGCCTGTAACGCTGGAAGATATTCCGGTTCAAGTTCAATAAACATTCCTTTTTCGTTTGCGTTGATTTTGCCAATAGGTTTGACTTGAAAATTTTGCATTTTTCATACCTCCATATAATTTGTCAGGCATTTTCAAAGGCCTGTTGTAGCCATTCAATTAGCTGTTCGTTTATATCACTCGCCGTTTCGACAGCCACATGATGTGAGAAACGTCCCGGATGAGGTTCTGTAACGGCTTGAATGCGGCTATCGCTAATTATGTGATTCATGCTAAACACTACCTTAAACCCTTTATCCATAAACGAACCATCACCATTTAAGAGAGATATATATGCGAAATTTCTGTGATTGCACAACACTACAATTTTAGAGTAGGATTTTCTTGGCTTAATTGTTAATTTACCGAAATTGCTTATTTGCCGAATCAACTCGTTATATAGTTCGAGTAGTCCTCCGTTGTTTCTGAATAAGTCAAAACTTTCGCTTTGCATATACGTCCTCCTGATTTATAAGACCTTTAATTTTTCTAAATAGACATAGTTCAATGATGGCTCTATGGCAACTGTTTTGAATATTCGGTCATTTTTGCTCTATAAATCGTTGGTTTTTCCATTCATAAAAGCGTATTCTGTAGCGTTGCATTTCGGAATGTTTTTCACACCGGCGTCAACTTGGCATAGGGCTTCGGCGATATAGCGGTACTTTTCATATTCGTTCATATCCGTCGTCAGGCCAGACAAGAGTTGACTTGATTCCGTTTCAATTTCTTTGACCTTTTGCACGATTGTGGCATGACTGCCGGTGAAGTCTTCCGAGGCGGTGAATTTATAAACAACGCGGCTGTCCTTTTCAGAAGTTTTAAAGCTGTTCAAAAATGTGTCGATCAACGGATTATCATATACAAACGGGTTGGTCGCGTCCAAAACCGATGCCAGTTTATCATTTTTTGTAAAACCCGGAACGGTTATTTCACAAATAAAATCCTTGGAGCCGTCGTCCTTAGAAATCCAAGCATTGGCGGCGGCGTAAAGCTCTCTGCAAGCTGCCTGTTGAATCTCGTTTAGCTGAGAATACCTGAATCATAATGACTACTCGCTGATCAGCGCATACGCACTGATTTTGCGAATTCTCCACGCAATCAGCAGGGACACCGTGTAAGCGAGGATAATTAGAGCCGCACATATTATCACCGTTTGATCAAGCGGCATGAGCAGATATACCTTTACAATCCCCATCGAACCCATAAACGCAGCCATCATCGGATTGAGTCCGGCAAATCCCGCGATTGCGCCTAAGACCGCGCCAATCAAAATGGATGGCGTCATATTCAGCGCGATTTGGTTCATCAATTGAAATGTTGTGAAGCCGAGAGCCTTCTGGATGCCCAACTCATGCCGTCTGCGTAAAATGATGGTCTTAATGACCATGTACAGCACCAGTATCACCACAAAAATTGTTAGCCCTACGATGCCCGCCGCTACGAACGCGAAGATCACGCCCATGCTCTCAAGACTTCCTTTAATCTGCTCTTCGGCGTTCATCACAGTATCAAAAAAGTTTTCGTAGGAGGATTCAACGCTTTTGATAAAATCATTCGTATCTATACCATCATTCAAGTACACATTGTAACCCTTGAACTCAAAATCGGGACAAACTGACCGAAGACTCCCGGCGGCGATGATTCCGTTAAAGCCGTTGTTGTTCATAAACTGCACTAAGCCGGTGACTATATATTCTTTTTCTATATCGCCGCTTTTGACCATTACCGTATCGCCGACTTTTTTACCCGACACCTTCAAGATAGACGAGCCCAGCGCGATTTCGTTGCTATGCTTTGGATACCGCCCGCTAATCAGCATATTCCCTTCTAAAAGCGAGCAATCCTCCACAACCGCCGCCAAGATACCCTTGTCGTCAACAAGTAACTGTACTGGGTTCATATAGCCAAATATTTTGCGAACCTCATCGCGGTTGGTCATCGCTTCTTTGAAAGCCGCGTTCTCTTCGGTGCCGACATCGTCTTTTAGAGTAAAACCGGTGCTGGGGATCTCCCCGAAAAATTGCGCGGCGAAATGATCCTTTCGTTCACTCAGGTTATAGTTGACACCCACGCCCGCCACCGAAGCCATTGTCACCACCGCGATAATGACGGTTATCGTCAGCGCCTGCTTTTTATTTTGAAGCAATTGCTTTAAACTGAGCAGCAAACTCAATCCGCCGCGTGTTTTATCGAGAGGAAGCGGGTTTTTGCGAAAGCTGTGGGTGGTGACGCCGCCGCGTAAAGCGATGAGCGGATGCAGCTTATTGATTTTCCGAGAAGTGATCCATGTCGTAGCTGCAACCGCAAACAACAGTACAATCACTGCGACCGCCGCCGCCGATAAGTCAAATGAGGGTTTCCATTCCAGTGCCATCATGGGTTTCATGATGCTCATGATGGCGGGTATGGCAAATTGCGCCAAGGTAACGCCAACAATCCCGCCGACAAAGGCGACCGCCGCATATTGGATGAGGATAGCCGATATAATTTGCCTGTTCCTAAAACCTACGGCTTTTTGCGTTCCAATGTTTACCATGCTTTCCTCAATGCCATGCGTAATACGGAAACGGATAACAATCAAGCTGACGATGAGCAGGATAAGCGCAAACGCGGTCATAACCGTAGCCGCGATCATAGGAACCATTGTCCGGGCTTGACTGGCGGTGTTTAAAATGAAATCGAAGAATAAACCGTCCTTTGAAACCGCCTTGTTGTAGTCCGCTTGGAAAAAGACAACATCCCCGGCGTTTTCAAGTCTCGCGGATAAAAGGATCACATTGTTACCGGGAAGCTGCCCCACAAGCTCGTTATATTTTTCATCGGGTATATAAAAACGGTGGACATTGTTTAATTGCGCCCCGAACATGATTTCCTCCGTCGCGCCCGCAATCGTAAAATGAAGCTCTATGCCTGCAAATACGAGGGTATATGGATCGCCGATTTGATAATTGCCGCCGAACATGATAAACGAGGGGATATAAATCGCATCGCCTGTTAATGGTTTTGAATCGCCGACGAGGGATGGGCTATCCATCGTTTGCGCTGCGTCAATTTTTGCGAGTATACTGAAACACATACTTTTGGTTTCCCCGATATAATAATCGCCCATGCTGCCGATGACCTGTGTTTTCTCTATTTCGGTCACACGGGCGTCGTTTTCCATAAACGCGTGCCCCTGTTCGATAGAAGCCGCTCCGGGGGCGTATATTTCCGTGATATGAGCCGCGTGGTTACTTTCGGCTTTATTATCGAAGAATGCGCCGATTCCCGTAAGCAGTACAAGCCCGGTATTTAAAAGCAGTGAAGCTAACAACACAAATGCCATCAAACTGATCGTTTGGCCTTTGTTTTTACGCAAATTCGCCGCAACCAGCATCCAAATATTCGTCACGCCTACCACCCCATTTCCGATAAGAATGCGCTGATTTTATTGTGGCGTTCCCCGTCGCCGCTCACATATTTGCCCAAAAGACATTCTCCGCGTATAACGCCGTCCTTTAAGTACAGGATACGGTTGCCGCGCCGTGCGGATTTCATATCATGCGTGACCATTACGACGCTCTGCCCCTGCCCGTTGACTTCGGTCAGTGCGTCAAGGACGGCTTGACCGTTCGAGGAATTAAGAGCGCCTGTCGGTTCATCGGCAAAAACGATTTTGGGATTATTGATTAGAGCGCGGACGATTCCGGCGCGCTGCGCCTCGCCGCCGGAGATTTGAGCGGGAAATTTGCGCCATATCGTTTCATCTAAATTTAAACGCTTTAAGAGCTGTTTTGCTTTATCTGCGACAGCTTTTCGGTTTTTGCTGACCAGCAGCCCACAGGCCAAAATGTTGTCCAAAACGCTCATGTTGTCGAGCAGATACATCTGCTGAAACACGAAGCCGCAGTTATTGCGCCGGAACACTGCCAGCTTATCATTGGAAAGACTGCCGATTTCACGTCCCGAAAAGCGGATTTCACCGAGCGTAGGCTTATCCATGCCGGACAGCGCATAGAGCAATGTAGACTTGCCCGCGCCGGAGGGACCCATGATGACGGTAAAGTCGCCCTCGTAAATTTCCAAGTCAAGGTTTTTTAGGACGTGCTGTTGCAAGCCGCCGCTGGAAAAGGTTTTACTCAGTTTATTTGTTTTAATTATTGCGTTTTGCATGGTCGTATTCCTCCAAACGAAAAATGGGATTGCCAACTTACAATCCCATTATAAGACTTCAGATTCTTAAAATCTTTAATTCAATCCTTAAGATTCTTAATTCGTAAAAACTTATGCCAGCCGAAGCATAATCTGAACACAAAAACCGTCCGGGCGATTAAAGCATCGAACATCACCCGACATTTGCTCCATCAGGTTTTTGCAAATATACAACCCTAATCCGTAACCGCCTTTATTTGTTGCGTTTTTCCCTCGGTGGAATTTATTAAGGATTAGCGGCAAATCATCGTCTGGTACGCCCACGCCGAAATCAGATATGTCTATCACGAGAACCCGCTCCTCAAAGAACGCGCTTATTTCAATGCCCGTTCCCGCATATTTATATGAATTGCTGATGACGTTGTCAAACACCTGTTGCAGCCGTAGCGGGTCGGCTAAAACAAGGCAGTTTGGCCAGTTCAAATGGTTTTGCCCGCTTTTCATAGTCCGCTTGCCGAATCAAACTTAGTATGGCAGCGCTTTGTATTTCTGTGACAGATACGCTAAGCGCTTGTAGCTCCTCCAGCGTTGAATGAAACATATTGGTAATCAAGGAATTGATTTGTTCCGCTTTTGCGTTGATTCCTTCAAGCTGTTCCCTGTATTCCTCATTTTCCATTGTAAACAGCATGAGTTCGGTTGCGGATTTGATGGAAGCGACGGGCGTTTTTATATCATGGCTTATGGAGGCGACAAGCTCTTTTTTGCTTCGGTCGGCTTCGCGTTCTTTTTCTCTCGCTTTGTGAAGTTCCTCTCTCATGACGTCAAAGCTCTCGGTAAACGCGCCGAACAGATTGTTTTTGTCCATTTCAAGTGGTATGTCGAGATTGCCGGCGGCTATGTGCCGTGCGAATCCCTGCATTTTTTTGAACGGGCGCAGCAGGGCATTATGCAGGTAAAACGCATATCCGGCGAAAACAAAAAGCAAAATCACAGCGACAACGAGGGCGGTAATCCTGAGATTTGTCCTGTTTTGCTCTATTATTTGTGCGGTATCATTATAGAAGATGACTTTGCCGACAATCTCGCCGTCTACCGTAATATCAACAATCGTATCCCTGTTGCGCACGGCATCATTAATATGCTCATTCAAGCCACGTCGGGTGGCGGCGACAAGGTTTCCGTCGCTTGTTATCACTGCGTAATCCATTTCATTTGCAAAAGGCAGGACGCCGACATCAGACTTATATTCTTCCCAATGCTCCGATAAGGTTTTTTCAATATCATTGACCTTTCTTATATCAAGCTGAATATCCGGCGTTTCCTGCGGAGTTAGAAAAACGGCAAATAGTAGAAGCATTACAATTGCCGCAGCGGATACAATAAGTCTTTTTATCCTCATGACTTGTCCTCCCGCGGACGGCTTGCGTCCGAAAAAATATATCCGACGCCCCATACCGTTTTGATATATTTGGGCTTGTTCGTATCCGCTTCAATCTTCTCCCGTAAATGCCGTATATGGACGTTTAACGTGTTATCTCCTGTAATAGAATCCTCCCACACGTTTTTGAACAGTTCATCTTTTGTGACAATACGGTCGCTGTTTTTCGCAAGATATAAAAGCAGTTTCCTTTCCATAATCGTAAGGTCAAGTTCCCGTCTGTCAAGAAAAGCCGTTTCGGACGCAAAATCAATTTTTAGCTTTCCGCAGACAAGCGTATTTGGTTCGGGTTCGGAGGTTTTGTACCGCTTCAAAACCGTTTTGACCTTTGCAAGCAGCACAGCAAGCGAATACGGTTTTTGAATATAATCATCACCGCCCACATTTAGAGCTAACAAAATATCATCATCGCTTGTGCGCGCGCTGATGAACAGGATTGGCGCATTGGTCGTTTCGCGCAAATGTCCGCACAAATCGAACCCCGATGAATTACCAAGGTTGATGTCAAGCAAAATTAAATCAGCTTGGTTGTCATGGAAAAATTTTATGCAGGATTCTTTGTCCGCGACCCACTGCGTATTTATGCCGCTTATATTGAAAAACTTCTGTGTGTTTTTTGACAGCATTTCTTCATCGTCCACAATCAGACAGTCATACCTCATGATTCTTTCACCCCGTCATTCCGATTGATTTTTCTGCGGGCGTCTGCAGGCTTGTCCGTATCTTTCGGAATCGCCCATACACGGCTGAACCTTATCGCACCGGGAATTCGGTTATCCTCACATAGCTTTTGAATACGCCGCTCGGAAATTCCCCATTTCTCGGCGGCTTCTTTTGTTGAGATGTAATCCATACGCTTTCACCTCGCCCTTTCGTATATAATAGTATATACGGTTAAACGAACGATTGCAAGTGTGCGAATGTAAATTTTACAGGAGACTAAAATAATTTCGTAACTGTTCAGAGGGTATCTAAAAACTCGCAATGGTTACAGGCTCCGCACACAAGTTTTGACTAATATTACAAGTTTTCACCAATGTACTAGTGCGTTGGCTGTATATCCTGTGTTTTTGGATGCCCACTGAACAGTTTCTGATCGTTACGCTTCACGGGGTATCCAGGAATGGGGGCAAAACAATACAATTCCGTCATTGCGACAAGCTTGCGATGCGGCAATCCAGATGTAAACCTGACAATCGGTGCATGGATTGCTTCGATACGCTTGCAAAGACGGGGGTTTTGATACCATTTAGGTTACATTCAAATGGAATATATAACCATAAAGTGGCCGACAGAAAGGAACGGACACCTAAAACGTCCGTTCCTTTCTTCCCACTTTGAAAAAGCCTGTTTGGAAGCTAGGCTATTTCTTGTATCCACATTTTGGGCAAACGCCGTTGTCGCCCAGCAGTATGCCGCACAACGGGCAACGGTCTTTTTCCTGGCCTGCCTCGTATTGCTCAGTTGCGCCGTTTACTCCGCTCGTAAATGTGATTTTTACGATGTTGAGCTTATCTTTCAATAAGTCGTAGACGATTTTTATCATACCCTCGACGGTCATTGTTTCTTTTGTGACCACTAAGCGGCATTCTGGATACGCTGTGGCAAGCTCCGTCTTAAAGGCGGGCCCTTTCTGCTTGTTAGTCGGCGCGCCGTTCTTTATGCCTTGTTCTTCGTAAACGCCAAGAATTGCGGGGAGCAACGGGTCGTCCTCTCGTAAAATCAGCGCATGATCAAAGTTTTGCAGGACATCCCAAGCGGTTTTCTTAATTTCGTTGCACGGAAATACCATATTCACGCCCATGTTTACAGAATCTTCAACTTCAAGCGTAAGTATTCCCGTATGCCCATGTAGATATTGGGCTTCTCCTTTGAACCCATAGAACCGATGGGCATACTGCAAATCCAATGTGGTGATACTCCTCATGTTATTTCTCCTAAAACAATATATTTACGGGTGTTTCCCTGCTCCCGTATGAGCGCGTATTTATGTTTACTGGTGTGTTGGTGAACTGTCTAGAATTCATTATGTATTGCATTCACGGCAAATGCCCTTGAAAATAATGTCATGACCTGTAAACACAAACCCTTGCGTATCTTTGACGTTATTTTCCAAACCCGTTAGGAACTCCATTTTCACATCAAAAACACGGCCGCACTTTACGCACTTTG
The DNA here is from genome assembly GCA_009776445.1 of Oscillospiraceae bacterium. Taxonomy (GTDB): domain Bacteria; phylum Bacillota; class Clostridia; order Oscillospirales; family Oscillospiraceae; genus WRMH01. Next base: position 19,479 of record WRNV01000049.1, read on the forward strand.
CATGGTAATGATCATGGCGCAAATGATCATAGAGGGCGGCTCCGCCCGGCATTTCCACTTTGCGGATCTCACCGATATCGGACAATAGATTCAAATTGCGATATACCGTCCCCCTGCTAATATCAGGATGTTTCTTCACTATCATATCGTAGACCTCGTCAGCGGTAACGTGACGTCGCAGCTCCTTAACAACATCAAGGACTAATGACCGCTGAATAGTGTAACGTCTATTCATAGTACGTTCCATCCTCATCGTTATAAGTAGATAAACAAGACTATATACTATTTAGTATTCTGTGTCAATAGACTTCACAAAAATAATTAATCGTATTGCCTTGTTATGAGCCCCACTCCCGCAGAAAGGGGGGAAGGGGGGGGTCCCTATCGGATGCCTAACCGCACAGGTCGAAATTACTGCTCGTAACTGTTCAGTGGGTGTCCAAAAACTCGCAATGGTTACAGGCTCCGCACACAAGTTTTGACAATTGTACAAGTTTTCACCGCAGTACCAGTGCGTTGC